>NZ_CP047205.1 GCF_030408735.1 Corynebacterium faecale
ATGAGTACCCCACATCATCACGGTGATCACACTGGACATGAACAGCACGACGATGCTGCCACCCACGGCCAGGCCATGCCCCAGGATCACCCCCACTCCGCAATCGACGAGCACCACGGGCATGGCGACCATGCCAGCCATGATCACGACGATGATCACCATGTCCACGGCCACGGTGACCACGCCGGCCACAGCGTTGCGATGTTCAGGGATAAATTCTGGTGGACGCTGATTCTGTCAGTGCCGGTCGTGTTCTTTAGCCCCATGTTCGCCGACATCATCGGTTATCAGATCCCGCAGTTTCCGGGTTCCACCTGGATCGCCCCGATACTGGGAACCATCATCTTCATCTTCGGTGGAGCCCCGTTCCTTAAAGGCGGAGTCGCCGAGCTGAAATCCCGCCAACCAGGCATGATGCTGCTGATCGCCATGGCCATCACCGTGGCATTCGTCGCGTCCTGGGTCACCACCTTAGGGATTGGCGGGTTCCACCTTGATTTCTGGTGGGAACTGGCGCTGCTGGTGACCATCATGTTGCTGGGCCATTGGATGGAAATGCGTGCCTTGGGCTCAGCCTCCTCAGCCCTGGACGCCCTGGCGGCTTTGCTTCCCGACGAAGCGGAGAAGATCGACGGCGATACCACCAGGACCGTCCCCATCGCCGAGCTGGCTGTGGGCGATCTTGTCCTGGTACGCGCTGGTGGTCGCGTGCCCGCGGATGGAACCGTGATTGACGGTTCCGCCGAGTTCGACGAAGCAATGATCACCGGCGAATCCCGCCCTGTGTTTCGTGATGTCGGCGCGCATGTGGTCGCCGGCACTGTGGCCACCGACAACTCCGTGCGTGTCCGCGTTGAGGCGGTCGGTACTGACACGGCACTGGCGGGGATCCAGCGTATGGTCGCTGATGCCCAGGAATCCTCCTCCCGCGCCCAGGCGCTGGCTGACCGGGCTGCGGCATTATTGTTCTGGTTCGCGCTGATCGCAGCACTGATCACCGCGGTGGTCTGGTCGATGGTCGGCAGCCCGGATGACGCCGTGATCCGGACCGTAACCGTGTTGGTCATCGCCTGCCCGCATGCGCTCGGGTTGGCCATCCCGCTGGTCATTGCCATCTCCACGGAACGCGCAGCCAAGTCCGGTGTTCTGATCAAGGACCGGATGGCGCTGGAGCGCATGCGCACCATTGATATCGTCCTCTTCGACAAGACAGGTACCTTGACCGAAGGTGCCCACGCTGTCACCGGCGTGGCACCTGCAACAGGTACCTCGGAAGGCCAGCTATTGGCTTTGGCTGCCGCAGCTGAGGCTGATAGCGAGCACCCCGTGGCCAGGGCCATCGTCGCGGCAGCCAACGAACATGAAGAAGCCTCCCGCCAGCCGATGCGCGCAACCGGTTTCACCGCGGCCAGTGGCCGCGGGGTCCGCGCGCTTGTCGACGGCGCAGATATCCTCGTCGGCGGACCCAATATGTTGCGAGAATTCAATCTCACCATCCCCGGCGAACTGAATGAGCAGATTGAATCCTGGGAACAGCGCGGTGCTGGTGTGCTCCACGTCGTCCGGGACGGACAGATCATCGGGGCACTCGCGGTCGAGGACAAGATCCGTCCCGAGTCCCGCGCCGCAGTGCAGGCGCTGCAGGCGCGAGGAGTGAAGGTTGCACTGATCACCGGTGATGCCCGTCAGGTTGCTAACGCCGTCGGCAGGGATCTGGGCATTGATGAGGTCTTCGCCGAGGTCCTTCCTCAGGACAAGGACACCAAGGTAGCGGAGCTGCAGGATCGTGGACTGCGTGTGGCGATGGTCGGTGACGGCGTCAATGACGCACCAGCCCTGGCCCGGGCTGAGGTCGGTATCGCTATCGGTGCCGGCACTGATGTGGCCATGGAATCTGCCGGGGTGGTGCTTGCCAGTGACGATCCCCGAGCAGTCCTGTCGATGATCGAACTTTCCAGGGCCAGCTACACCAAGATGATCCAGAACCTGATCTGGGCCTCTGGATATAACATCCTCGCCGTTCCTTTGGCTGCCGGGGTGCTCGCCCCGATTGGATTCGTGCTCTCTCCGGCAGTTGGCGCGATCCTGATGTCCGCATCGACCATTGTGGTTGCCTTAAACGCCCAGCTGCTGCGCCGGATCAATCTTGATCCTGCTCATCTGGCTCCCAGCAAGTAGAAGGAGGAGACCCTGTGGGTCGACATCCCCCTAATCAATAATGACCATCCTGGTCACTCGGCCCCCAGTTCTATCACTATTCCTTGAAAGGAACGATCATGAAACGCACCATCACCATTGCGGCCCTCGCATTGACGTCAACCCTTGTGCTGAGCGCTTGTAGCGACGATGCCAGCGACTCTGACAACGCTGATACTGTCAGCGCCACAGCGACATCTGCGGATAACGGTGAGACCCACGAGGACACCACCACTGCAGAAGACGGTGGGCATGACATGGATCATCCAGAAGACGGTGGTCCGGCACCAGAAGGTATCGTCGAAGCCGTCGATCCAACCTATCCAGTAGGGTCTGAGGTCATTCTCACGGCCGATCACATGCCGGGCATGGATGGTGCTCAGGCCACGATCTCCGGTGCTTTTGACACCACCACGTATTCGGTCAGTTACACCCCGGTTGGCGGTGGTGAACCGATCACCGACCACCGTTGGGTGGTCCATGAGGAACTGGTTGATCCAGGCCAGGCACCGCTGTCTGACGGAGCCGAAGTGGTCATCGATGCAGAACACATGTCGGGGATGAAGGGTGCTACCGCCACCATCGATTATTCGACGGATGAGACTGTCTACATGGTTGATCTGACCACCGACGACATGACCATGACTAATCATAAATGGGTCACCGAAAGCGAGATCGCCCCGGCAGAGTAAGACCCACCAACCGCAACCTCAGCACCCCGGGCTCCTCCACCATCTGGTTGAGGTCCCTGGGTGCTTACCTCTTTGGTTTCTGCCCTAGGACGAGTTAGTCCTCGTCCTGGGTGAGCACCTGTCGGGCCAGTCGGTAGGCGTGGTCGTTCCATCCCTGGCGGACGACGTCGCGGACGAGTCAGGAGCATCCCACCGGTGGTGGCTGCCCGTGACGGGGATGTTCCCTTGGTGGCGGCCGCTCTAGACGGCGTGGCGGATGTCCTCTGAGTGGGCAGAGACGGTACATCGTGGCCCGCTTGTCTGCCGGGTGAACCGGCCATAGCCATCAGGATGCGAAATGAGCCCCACACCAAATCCCGCACCGGTCATCGTCACCGGGGATGACCTGGTCTCATTGGTTGGAGCTTATCTTCGCGAAGCAGCTACGTACCGTGCCCAGAGTTACTCGGGTTGTGGTCGGTGATACTCGACTTGTGTACTACGAACCGCAGGACCAGACCCCCGCCAGTGGAGCGAAGGCGGAGTGGGTCCAGACCAGCTTGTTCCAGGGCGGATTCGAAGGCATCGGCCTCGATGAGGCGGTGCGGGGAGCCATCGACCCGGTGAAGCCAGCCCGCGACGCGCGAGGAGAGCAGGTCATATCCCACGAACAACCCGCCTGGGCGCAGGACCCGAGCCACCTCAGCCACCGCCTGCTCCCACTCGACCACGTGATGGAGCATGAGAAAGCTCACCACCATGTCGAAGGACTCGTCTGCAAAGGGCAGGGCAGTGGCATCAGCCTGACGTGCCTCAATGGGCAGTCCTGCGAGGGATCGCTGCGCGGCCTGGACCATGGCCGGATCGACGTCGGTCGTTGTGAGGTTCACCTGCCCGTGGGAGTGGATGATTGCTTCAGCCATCGCTCCGCTGCCACCGCCGATCTCCAGAACGCGTCCAGCGAGGGAGCAGTCCTGAGTCGCCCAGGGAATCATCCTCGGGGCCAGAAAATGCCACAGTGCACTGCGACAGAACAACGCTTCTGCGGTCGACATCCGGGGCATGGCTTCCTCCTATCTACGGGGCAGTCTGAGATCGGATCAGTTTCCCGGCGGTAATACCGAACCGCATTGGGCTGCTATGGCTCTACAAACATGCCACCGTGTCGCCGATGTTACCCGGCACAGCAGTCCGTATCGCCGCGCGAGCCAACGTTTCACCTGCTGGGAGTAGGGTGTGTCCGCCACGGTGAAGAAGCTGTCCGCAGTCTCCTGGGAGAACTGCGTAGAGACCTGGGAGGGTGCTGTTGCAAAGTTGGGGCAGTAGGAAAAGCGACGTGAAATAATCACAGCCATGGGTATCTTCTCCGGTCGTCATTTCCCTCGCGAGGTCATCCTGTGGGCGGTGCGGTGGTACTGCCGCTACGGGGTGAGCTGACCTGAGACCTGGAGGAAATGATGACTTCAGCCGGGGCGTGCCGGTCGATCACACCACGATTCTCACCGCTGGGTCCAGAAATACGCCCCTGAGCTGGACAAGCAAACACGGTGGTACCGGCAGGTACCTGACTGGCAGGCCCGGTCCTGGCGGGTGGATGAGACCTATATCCGGGTCGGCGGCAGGTGGTGCTACCTCTGATCTGGCGATCACCGCCGGTGGCCAGACCCTGGACTTTTACCTCTCTCCGAAGCGGAACGTGGCCGCAGCGAAGCGCTTCCTGGCTAAGACCCTGAGGTCGAATGCGTCAGCCGGGTATCCCAGAGTGATCAACACCGATAAAGCACCCTCCCTAGCCAGGGCAATCGCCGAGTTGAAGTCAGAGGGAATCTGCCCTCCTACGGTGGAACACCGGCAGGTGAAATACCTCAATAACGTGCTGGAAGGTGACCACGGTCGGCTGAAGCGGATCCTCGGGCCGAAAGGGGCGTTTAAGAACCGGACATCTGCATATCGGACGTTGAAAGGGATGGAGGCGATGCACTCGATCCACGGAAAGGTCAGGGGACGATGTTTGACCTCACGGGCAACCGAACCCGGACGCGGTGAT
This sequence comes from Corynebacterium faecale, assembly GCF_030408735.1. Lineage (NCBI taxonomy): Bacteria > Bacillati > Actinomycetota > Actinomycetes > Mycobacteriales > Corynebacteriaceae > Corynebacterium > Corynebacterium faecale. The sequence continues at coordinate 4,915 of NZ_CP047205.1, forward strand.
CGTCAACCGGGTCTTCGAGACGGCCTAACAACGCCCACACGCAGCGGCCATCAGGGAATGAGAAACTGAGTCTTCGCTGCTCTCCGCCCAACTTTGCAACAACACCTTCTCGAGGGCGATCATGGCCGGTTGAAACGGATCCTGGGGCCGAAAGGGGCCTTCCAGAACTTAGACGTCTGCGTACCGGACGTTGAAAGGGATGGAAGCGATGCACTCGATTCACGGAAGGGCCAGGGACGATGTTTGACCTCACGGTCATCTGAATCCGGACGCGGTGATCGTTAGCCGAGTGTTCGAGACGGCCTAGGAACGCTGAGTCGCAGAGACCATGGGAAATGAACCCGGGCGTTTACGGCCCCTCCACCCAACTTTGCAACAGCACCCTTTAATCTGGGGGCGAGCGATTTGATCGGGTTTGTAGGGTTAATAAAAATTGCCCTCTTGATACACAAATACACAAATACACAAATACGCAAATACATGTGTATTTGTGTATTTGTAAATTAATCTTCATGCTCATTAAGGTATCTGACCACTGATTCCTCTACGATTTCTTTCATCGTACGATCTTCTTTAAATGCCTGGAGCTTCAACCGTCTGTGCACACTGGTAGTCATCCGGACATTGAACATAGTGCTTTCCTCAGCCTTGGAAGCGGCATTGGTATCGACAAACGCTTCAGCAATGGAACGACGTTGACGAGGCTTCCCTGGTCCGAGGCTGGACTTCTTGGCGGGCATTAGACGGACTCCAAAATTTCTTGTGCGACGTGATCATATCCCTCGAGGCGTTCTGGTACGGCACCCCAGGATGCGGTGACGGATTCGCGGAGGGGGATAGCAGCCCGGAACCTTGGGACTTCTTCCTCATCGAGGATGGCCAGGAGGAGGTCCAAGCTCTTCGTTCCAAGACGGGCAGAGGTGATCAAGACAGCGTGCGGGATTCCCTCGAGCGCGGGGAGGGTATCCCACACTCGTGATGTCTCGATGCCAGAGGAGCGGGTAGGGACCAGGACGAAGTCGGCGACGTTGATTGCGGCATCGATATTCTGCGGGTCACCGGGGGGAGTATCGAGGATGATGATCGTCTCTGGGTTGATGGACTTCACGTAGCGGTCGAGCCGCTTGGCGTTGGAGATCTCTACAGGGAAAGGGAGTGGGGTGTCCGCATCGGCGGCACGGTCTGCCCAGTCGGAAGCAGAGCCCTGGTGGTCCATGTCGATAACGACCACGTCTTTACCCATTTGGGCGAAGGCGGTTCCGAGGTAGATGGCGGAGGTCGTTTTACCCACACCACCTTTAACGTTCACGATTCCAATAATCATGAAAAACCTTTCCGTAGCGAGATACAGCGATACATGTGTATTTGTAAATCAAGATACAGGAATACTTGTGTATTTGTAAATCACTGCAGTTTGGAGATCTAGAGATAACTTTTTCAGGTTCAGTCGTTAATAGTGACTCATCTTCGATAAGACATCGCTGAGCTCATCTGGAAGAAGGATGATGCCGTCGGGCCCCGTTTTTAAGTGAAGACATATCTGTCTTGAGGAGTTTTTAGGGGCGCTGGCGCGTTAATGTCCCGTTAAACCCATCCAGAGGGCATACTAGAGGCACGAGAAAAAGTAGAAGACCCCGGGTGCAACCGGAGTCTTCTGGAGGTGTAAGTCAGATCGGCCAGGATCTTCTTACCCTCACCCGAACCGTACATTCGAGGTGAGCTGTATCAACAGCATAGCAAGAACCCGTGCCCACGCACCACAACTGGTGCGCGAGTGTCATCACGACACCCTACCGACCTATGTCCCCGTCACAGTCGGTGATCACGCACCCTCCCTGTGGTCAAACACCCAGCGCTACACGGACGAGAACACCTATCAGCGCGACCGGGATAGCTGGTTTGATGCCCATATCGTGGCCCACCAGAGCCGCGAACTCGTTGATACCGGGTGGTGCCACCATGATGCCGAGATCCTGCTCAATCACCTTGGTCGGGATGGCCTGCACTGCGCGAAGGACCGAGCAGGAATCACCAAAGCCTGGTCCAAGACCAAAGACAAACACGGCCACCGCACACCGCTGATCTGGCCCAAGGAACGGGTGCACCTGGCGGAATACATCCACTTCACCAACCCCACCTTTGCTGCAGTCATCGTCATCGATATCGATCATGTCGGAGCACCCGGAGGATTCCTCTCCGGACTCGATGGGTTTGTCGCAGACAAGGTCGAAAAACTCGCCCACCTTCGCCTAGGGCCAAACTGGATTGGGATCAACCCAGAATCGGGTAAATCCCAGATGATCTGGTACATCGACCCCGTCTACCGCACCCCAGGGGAAGTATCCAAACCCTGGAGCCTATTGGAGGCACTACATACGGAGCTACAGGCGTTTTTCGAGGCCGATAAGAACTTCTCGCATGGGTGGTCTCGTAATCCGATCTATTCCGGGGATAATCTAGGGGCATACCGTTGGTACGCCCAACACCATGAGGTGTTTCATATGCGCCTGTTATCCACAGGTCTATGGATGCTGAAAGGAGACACCGTGGCCACCATGGAAGACAAAGGTGTGGCAGATCGACGCCATACCCAACGTTTTTCCAGCGGACGTGAACTCATCAACGCCGCCAGAGCTAATACCGAGCGTGCTCGTCAAGCCATGCAAGCCAGGGAAGTCCTCGCCGGCTTAGAAGACGATGATCTCGCCAAAGCTTTTGAGGCCTCTGACCCGGATGTGATCGATGGAGTGCGCGTGGTGTGGCAGTCACCTGGCAGGGCTCAGCGTGATGTTACCGCGTTTCAGCACGCCTTGAAGACTGCTGGTCGGTTGAACCGGGCGGGGAAGAAGATGACCGATGATGCGATCATTGATGCCTACCGGGAGGCCTACGAGGTGGCGCATTCAGTCGGTGCGGATGATCGCCCGCGGGAGGAACCCCCGATGCGGGATCTGCGTTCTCTAGCGCGTCGTGTGCGCGGCTATGTGGCGAGTGATAAGCGTGTGGAGCATGCGGTGGTGAAGGAGAATCCGACAGATACCCGTATGCGACCGCAGGAACGTAAGGCGTTAGCGACGCTGGGTCGGCGTGGAGGGAAGAAAGCCGCGGAGCGGTGGAAAGACCCAGAAAGCGACTATGCCCAGCAAGCTATGAAGCCGGTATTGCAAGTACAAAAGCGTAAAAGACTACAAGGGGCAGAAAGTCGCTCTCGCGTATTAGCGGCTTACTTAGAAGGATATAAGCAGTCTGAAACTCCTCCTACGCGTCGGATGATTATAGAAGAGACAGGTTTATCTCGGGCCACGGTTACCCGACATTTAGCCACCCTGCGTGGTTTAGGAATGCTTCCGGAGTAGAGGGGGCTCATACTCTAAGCAATAGAACGGTGCCCCTTGGTTGTACTACTCCTAGGGGTTTGTTTTCTTTTTATCGGTGGGAGAGAAAGTGTTTCTGATTCACTGTCTATAGATGAGTACTTAAATCTATTGGTAGCTTGCTAGCTCGATGAGTTAGGCGCTGTGCCCCAAAGGACTTAGTGCTGAAGTAGCTCGTTGAGAGAACCATAGAGAGAAGAAGTAGTCGTGAGTGAACCTGTTGCTGTTGGTGAGTTTTATGTTGATCCTGCTGATTCGGAGGTGCCACCGTGGTCGCGGTTAACAGCAACCGTGCTTCACACCATGACTGACGGGGAGATCTGGCGTCGTAGAGACATCCTGTCAGCTGCGCGGAAGCACGCGAAGGTATCTGAAGCCGGGATGACGGAAGTGTTGAACTCAGGGGCTCTTCGTATTGATAACCGGTTAAGTTGGGCCGTCCAACACTTATCCAAGGCCAGACTCATTGAAGCTGTGTCCCGGGGCCAGTACCGCATCACGGACGCTGGTCGCAGGTGGCTTGAGGAGCACCCGGACGGCATGATCTACAGCGACGCTAACGCATTCTTCAGCCCCTACTGGCCTAAGCCAGCACCCACAGCAGAGGCAGCAGAAGAAGCTGCAGATAGCCCTTCGGTAGAAGTACCTAGTTTGCAGAATTCTGACGAGGTGATGGACACCGCGGAACAAGCTAACCGCCACCGGGTCGGGGCAGAACTCCTTGCCGCACTGCGTGAGGTGGATCCGGAGTTCTTCGAGCGCGTGGTCATCGATGTGCTTTTGGCGATGGGGTATGGAGGAGCGCACGGTAAAGGTTCTGCTATTGGTCGCAGTCACGATGGGGGCATCGATGGAATCATCGATGAAGACGCCTTAGGGTTAGACAAGATTTATGTGCAAGCTAAGCGCTATGCCAAGGGCAATAACGTCGGTCAGCCAGAGATCCAAGCTTTTGTCGGTGCGATGCATGGTCGGGCCGCGCACAAGGGTGTCTTTTTCACCACGAGTGCTTTTACCTTGTCCGCGCGGTCCTATGCTGCTGGGATCCCCACGCGTGTGGTGTTGATCGATGGCCCACGACTCGTTGATCTGATGATGCGGTATCGAGTAGGGGTTCAAGCGCAGCGGACCTATGTCACCCTCGAGCTTGACCAAGATTACTTTGAGTAAACCCCGTCACCACTTCCCGGTGGGTCCGCGCGCCTCGAGTTCGAAACGCGTGCAGGCGAAGGACACTTGATTACGAGCACATCGCGAGCAGACTCGCTAGTTCTCAGTGTGGGTCACGATGATGTCGAGGGTGTCGCAACCTAAGATCGCTGCGGCTAACTCAGTGAGCATTTCTTCTGTCGGTGACACCGGGAGCCGTTCAAGCAGTTGACGGGTTATCTCCGCGGTGTCAGCGCCGATGAAGATCTCATCCCAGGTATCTACAATAATCGCCACACCTTGTTAGACTTCCTGAACCTCTTCGAGGTTCCCATGAGCCCAAAGAAACCTCACCGCGAGGGTCACGTTCGTGATCCTCGCGATCTCACTTGATCAGGGTCTCCTGATCAAGTGAGAAAACCAAAGACACACAAAGAGATCTTTGGTACATTGGCAGTAAACTTGCAAAATTTGTACCCCGTCTGAGCTGGGCAAACGCGTATAAGAGGAGGTCACAGCGGTGCTGACGATCGGCAAGATGCACGCGGAGTCTGTGGCTTATTATGAGTCCACGGTTGATACTTTTGTAGCTAAAAGTGGGCCGGATGGGTATTACTCGGAGGATGGTCGGCGACCTGCTACCGCCTGGGTGGTGAGCCCAAGCCCGCGGTTGGAGGCGTCGGTATCGGCGTTTTTGGGTGTGGAATCGGGTGATGTTGTTGATGGGAAACAGGTCACGAAGTGGTTTAATTCAGCACAAGCTCCGAGTGGTAAATCATTAGGTCGGAGGCCGGGGAGGAGTGGGGTTCCGGGGTTTGATTTAACATTTTGTGCACCGAAAAGTGTGTCGTTGGTGTGGGGTTTCGGCGATTCAAGCATGAAAAAGATCGTTGATGAGGCGCACGCGCAGGCGGTATCAGCGGCGTTAAGTTACCTTTCGCAGCATGCTGGCTACACCCGAAAGGCATCGGAGCATGATCCGAACGAGATGATTCTTGCTCGGGTTTCTGGCTTATCGGGGGTGAAGTATGAGCATAAAACCTCTCGTGCGGGGGATCCTCATGTGCATTCTCATGTGTTGTTGAGTAATCGTCAGTTGTGCCCGGATGGGAAAAGTCGCACGCTGGATTCGAAGTCTGTGTATCACGAGGCGCGTGCAGCAGGCATGTTGTATCAGTCTGTGCTGCGCTCGACGTTGAGTGAAAAGTTGGGTGTGCAGTGGGCTGAAGTGAGCAATGGGTGCGCTGAAATCGCAGGCCTAGATGCCCCGGAAGTCATTGAGGCGTATTCGACTCGGATGCGAGAAATTAATAACTGGAAGCATGAGAATGGTGCTGATTTTGCTGGTGCCTCGCGGATGGGGCAGGCAATTACCCGTCGAGTGAAAGACACAGAGACCCCGATGGAGGAGCTGCATGCGCGGTGGATGGCGCATTCTGTGGGCATGAAAGTCTCTGACACGGTCGCGTCTTTTGCTCAGAAAAGTGCTACGGAATCGGCTCCTCGTGAGGTGACACTGCCCAGCCCAGCAGCGGTGATTAATGCGGTGATTGAGGAACGCTCGACGTTTACGCGCGCTGATTTGGTGGAGAAAACCGCCGAGCTTATGCCCGTCGGCATCGCTCCAGAAGCCATTGTGGGTCAGGTGGAAGCCCTGGTTGATCAGATTATCGCAACGGAATTGGCGTGGTCGGTTAACCCGGATATGGCTCGTAGTCACAGCCTCAAAGCGCGGGAAGGATCGCAGCGGTTTACTGCGGAAGCTGTGGTGGAGGAAGTCAATGACGGCATTGATCTGGCCACAGCGCGGGTGAATCGGGGAGTGGATGCGTCGTCTATTAGGCCGATTAAGGACACGTTGTCGGTGGATCAGGCGCGTGCTATGCGCGCAGTGGTGGCATCATGCTACCGGGCATCGGTGGTGGTAGCACCAGCCGGAGCAGGTAAAACCTCCTCACTCAAGGCTGCTCGCCGGGCCTGGGAACGCGCGGGTAAAACCGTCGTTGGCCTGGCACCCACGGGCAAGGCTGCGGATGTGATGGTGCGAGAAGACGTTGCCCACACCTCTGCCACCATCGCCAAAGCCTTGGTCGGAACCCGGGAAATGACCCCGGAACAGATCGCTTTGAAACTTGGGTGGGATGCCTCAACAGTGGTGGTCGTTGATGAAGCCGGCATGGTGGCCACCCCAGACATGGTGACACTGCTACAAGTTACCGCTGCTGCGGATGCCAGGATTGTGTTCGTTGGTGATCCCCACCAGTATGCGGCAGTGAAAGCTCGCTCTGGGATGCTGGCGACCTTAGCCTATGAACTACCTGATGCAGTGGAGTTGACGGAGGTGTTTAGGCAAAAGCATGCCGGGGAACGTTTGGCGTCGCAGTTGCTGCGTAACGGTGACGAAACCGACTCTGCCCGTGCCGCCCAATGGTACGCCGATAACAACCGTCTGCATGCAGGATCCTCCACGGCGATGCTCATGGACGCCCTCACCAGTTGGGCCAAAGACAAGGATAAAGGCCTGGAGTCGTTGTTGGTGGCTAGTACCCGGGAGGATGTGGATCTGCTTAACCGCTTGGCCCAGCAAGTCTGCGGGGATACCGGGGCTATTAACCCACTGGGTCATCATGTCCGGCTTTCTGGTGGCCACCAGGGATTTATCGGCGATGTCATCCTTAGCAAGCGCAATAACTATGATCTGCTGACTGATGCTGGGGATATTGTCCGCAATGGCCAACGCTGGATCATCGACCACGTGCATGAGGACGGCAGTATGACTGCTCGGCGTATGGATGACACTCACGCTATAGCTCATCTACCCGCTGACTACGTTAAGGATCATGTGCAGTTAGGATATGCCTCCACTGGGCATGCTGCCCAAGGTGCGACCGTTGATACCTGCCATGTTGTCGCAGGTATCGGCCAGGTTGATCGGGCAGGAGTCTATGTGCCACTGACGCGTGGACGCTATGAAAACCACCTGTATTTGATGGACACCAGAGCAGGTGACCCTGATACCGGGCACGGATCCCTGCTGGTGGAAGAACGCCGGGAAACAACGGAGTATGCCCGTGACCTGCTGATCAATGCTGCGAAACGCGACCGGGCAGATATCACGCCACAACAACTGTGGCGGGATGCCAGGGCTGATTTTGAGCTCGCGAAACTCTCCAGCAACCTGGTGGTGGGTGAAGACCCTTATGCCGGCACCCACATGGCGGCCGTTATGACCAAGCGTCAGAGCATGCGTCGTACACGGTTGGAGGAGTTTTACCAGGCCACCCGGGAGCAGCGAGCAGCCAAGAAAAATAAGCCTGCACAGGCCCTGACACCTGAGGAGATTGTTGAGGCGTCCTTGAAGGATCGCCCCCTGGCGGATATCCCCGGCTGGTTGTTAGAGCAGATGGTGGACGCCCCTCACACGGTGGTGGAGACTTATCAGGCCACAGAACAGACCTATCACATGCTGGTAGACAAAGCCCAGCAGGCAGAAGAAGCGAAACAGCACCTCCCTGATGTGGTGGCCACCCTGGAAGACCTACAGGCGAAGAAGCACCAGGTGGAGCAGGAGTTTACGGCGGCACGAGCAGAATTGGAGACGGAACGCTCCAAGCCTGGATTGGTGAAGCTGGTGCGGGGTGGAAAGTTGAAGGATGCTCAGTCCCAGGTGGATGACCTGCGTGAGCAGCTTGTTCACACTACCCGTGAGGTGGAGACCGTCTCGACGCAACTGCGTGATTATCAGGAGGTTCTCGCAGCAGCTCCCACGGCAGAGCAGGTAAGTGAGCAGGAAAACAAGCTCGCTCATTACCGCCGCGCTGCCAACGCCTTAGACAATCCTGCGGCGGTGGCCACGGAAGATCAGTGGCGCAGCCACGCCACGTGGGAGGTCCTACGGGCAGATAGGACACGCCGCGACCCGAACGAACAACCTGGCATGAAAGAAGTATTAAGGGTTGCCGGGGGAGATAAGGATCTGTCCACCATGCTCAACAACCTCCACGCATCGACACCGATAAGTCCCAGGCCCCCAGTTCAGCGCCCCTCTGGGCTGGAGCGGGATCGAGGTTATGGCCTATGACAGCTAAGAACAGTGATGGGCTCAATGATGCGGCACGGTCCTATCTTGAGGCTGTTTCTCGCCGGCTTCACCAGGAATATGAAGAGCAATTCCGCCAAGTACAACGCCGCAGCGAGGCCCAAGAAGAGCTGTGGAAACTAGTAGATCAATTAGAAGAAATCTCTATTAAGGCAGCACAGCATATGGAGGTGTTGCAGGAGCAGGGGATGGAGTTGCCGGAGATCGCCAAGCTGATGTGCGTACCTCGTGGTGTGGCCCGGATGTTTCTCGAGATCGCCGAGAACAGTAAAAACTAGCTGGCATGGCTGGCTACCGCCACCGTGCCCCGACACCTTGCCAGGGCCGGTGCGTGGGTGCTAGCGGGTGCTGGGGACGTTGGCGAGGTAGGCGGCAATCGCGCGTTCTAGCACGTCATGGGCGGTTTCTCTGCGCTGATCAAGCAGGCGGTGGAACAAGTCTGCTTGTTCTGCGGTCACGGAGGTAGAAATGGTGACGTTGGGTCGCCCGTCTGGTGAGTGGCGGGATATTTCTGAATTATCTGCTTCTAAGTAGTCCACCAGTCCTGCAGTAGCGCGTTCCATGATTCGGGTCATGGTGGTATCACGCATAAACGCCTGGTATTTCAGGCGTTTATGCAGGTGCTCGGGGAGGTTGATGGTCATGCGAGCCGACGGGGTTGCCATGGAGATCCTTGGGTGAGTTATATGACTGCATAGTCATATAATGAGTTGTATTGTCTGTAGATTCATAGTCTACATAATCCCATTGTGGATGAGTGACTCCAGACAAGAAAATACTTATGCAACTTGGTGACCGTCTCCGAGAGGCCCGTAAGCAGGCGAAACTCTCCCAGGAGGAAGTCGCGCATCTTTCCGGATTGCACCGGACCTATATCAGCCTGGTGGAGCGCGGGGGTCGCAATATCAGTGTGCTGAACTTGCTCTCTATCACGGGAGTGTTAGGGATAGACGCGGGCGATATCATCAACGGTTTAACTCGCGAACCTAGGATTAAGCCATAAGTTTAAAATTAATGTGGTCAAGTCCGACGGAGTGGTGTTTCTGCCTTTCGTTGAAACAAGCAGTGTGATGGCGTCAGGGACCGGCACGTGCTTGGTGCTGTGACTGGTTCATGCGACCTCCTTGGTGGTGGTGTCGGCGTCGATGATGCTGGCGGTGATCATTGCTTTGGTCTGTTCCAGACTGGTCAGTGACATGTAGCGGTTTTGCTGAATCCAGTCATCATGTTGTTCTGCCAACACAGCACCAACAAGGCGCACGACTGCATCACGGTTAGGGAAGATTCCAACAACATCTGTGCGCCGGCGGATTTCACGATTAAGCCGTTCAGTGGGGTTATTCGACCAGACTTTCTTCCACACCGACTTCGGGGTATTGGTAAACGCCAATAGTTCGTCGAGGGCTTCTTCCAGGTAGTCGGCCACGTGTGGGAACTTCTGCTCACAAAATGCCACGACCTCTTTGGCTTGGGACCACACCGATTCCGAGTCTGGTTGTTGGAATATCGTGTGAAACATCGCCGATAGCGTCGGCCATTGAGTCTTGGGGACCATGGCTGAGAGGTTCTTGGCGAAATGGGTACGGCATCGTTGCCAGGACGCATTCGGTAAGACATCACTAATCGCATGCTGGATACCTAAGTGAGCATCACTGGTAACGAGGTAAACCTCGTTGAGTCCGCGGGCTTTAAGGTCTCTAAAGAACCCGGTCCAGGATGCTACTGATTCCGAGGTAGCAACCTGCATGCCTAGTAGCTCGCGGTAGCCTTCAGCATTAACCCCGGTAGCAAGGAGTACGGAGGTTTTAACCACTCGTCCGCCTTCACGGACTTTCATGGTCAACGCGTCACATGAGACATACAAGTATGGGCCGGTATCTAGTGGCCTGGTGCGGAAGTCTTCGACCATTCCGTCGAGGTCTTTGGCCATCTCAGATACCTGGGATTTTGAGAGATTATTGATACCTAGACTGGCGACAAGATCGTTCATCCTGCGAGTGGATACGCCCTTTAAATAGCAGGTAGCAATTACGGTAGTTAGTGCGCGTTCAGCCCGGGTTCGTCGTTCAAGTAGCCAGTTTGGGAAGAATGATCCAGTGCGTAATTTGGGAACAGCCACATCAATCGTGCCCACGCGGGTATCAAGGTCACGGTGGCGATAGCCGTTGCGGACGTTAGTACGAGACTCAGAGGAGGTGGCGTATTCAGCGCCGCAGACTTGGTCTGCTTGGGTCGAGAGGATTTGGTTGATAAATCCTTGAAGCATCTCGCGCATCAGATCAGGAGAGGCTTGAGCGAGCAATTCGTCTAAGTAGGAAGACGGGTCTATAGAATAAGGACCAGCGGCCATCGTGGTTATCCCTTTCGAGGAAGTGTGGTTATGGAATCGAAAGGTACTACGGTGGTCGCCTCATGCATTCATCAGGCCCTCACCGATAGTCACAGATACACCACGCTAACGGACGCAACCATTAATGTTTGATGGTCAAAATTATTTTTGATGTGTTTTTTCAGCTGTGGCTGAAGTCATAGCTGCGTCATGACGGCTGCGTAGGTAGTCTGAATTTTCATACAAAAGCTCCACCATCTGTGATATAAGTTTCACATTTTTATCGATGCGCCATGTTGCATATACAGGAGCAGAACGGATATCACCTGTCTGAGATGCTATCGGCAGCCAGCGATAATCTGAGAGCCATTTACCAGCAAATTCTCCATCTACTTCAGCATCAAACTGTGCAGCAGCATCGGAGGAAAGAATAGGAATACCTACGTCTTTATGAGCTAGTGAGACCAATACTTTACTCTCGTAAGTCTGGCGAAAAGGGTTGATCGCAACTGCCTCTACATTTGACAAAGAATTGAGAAGAGCTCTAGACCGGGTTCCCTCCGGGGATACTAGAAGGCGTTCTCCCTCCAGGTCAGATAAGTAAACTACCTGTCTGCCATGAGTATGCTCTTTTTTTATGAGAGCAGTTAAAAATGAATCATACAGATGTCGAGCTCTGATATGAGTGGTCTCATTACCTTCTTTTCTTGCTTCCTGAAGGTTCACCTCATGACCAATGATCAAATCATATTTCCCCGAAAAGAGCTGATGGACCGCGCGGACAATAAAACTATTGCGTTCACGGCCCTCTTCTCCTAACACCCGAGCACGGATTTCTTCTACATCATTCCCAGGGGACAGCTTGTCAAGAGCAGGGGCTACAAAACCTGTGTGCTGAGGAAGGTGGAGTACGGCGACCTGGGATTTCGATCTATCGGATAGTTTTTGTGCGAGGGATAGGAACTGCATAAGTTCCCCCCGAATTCGTTCGCCGTGCTCAGTTAATGACCAGCGTTTACTGGTTTTGCTATATTCCACTACCACTCCACCAGTGATCTCAGCTAGTTTCTCTACTCTATTTATTGTCGTTCGAGGGTCGGTGAAACCCAAGAGGTCCCCTACCGACGAAGCACTATGTCCATTAGAAAGCAGTAACACGGTCTCAACAATTTCAGGAGTAAGGCGATGTGCTGCTGTAGTAACTGATTGATTTAATCGACCGTTTTTAGATGGCATTAATATACCCCTAATTTAGATGTTATTCACCACCAATTTTATCCTGCTTTTACGACTAAAGCACTTCTTCTATACCTGCAATTTGAATGTTTAAACTTCATTGAAATCGCTGCTATTTTTTTTCTTTTAAAGGGGGATATTGTTAGAGGGAGCGCTATCCTGCTCGCCCTAATCTAGGAGGTCAAGATGTTCACCCCACACAGTCTTCGCTCACTCCGAACCACCTCAGTGGTACTGACCCTATTTATTCTGATCGGTTTCATGTTCCCCGCTCCGTCCGCAAATGCGCAAAATCAACATATTTGGACAAACTGTGGTGACTACACGTGTACTACATATTTTTCGAAGAAGGGCACTCAAGCTGTTGCTGAGTATCTCAACTCGACCGCAGGTGCAGTTGGAACTGGGGCTGAGTCTGCGGTGTGCTTTTCCATAATGAGCCCTCTCTTGGAGAACAAGCAGATGTTGCCAGCATTTGGTGTCGAGGTAGGGTGTGAAGCCCTCTTTGATAAATACGGAGTATCTGCGTGGAAAAAAGCGGCTCAAAGGGCGGTCGACCGCGGAGGTTGCCTGCAGGCAGAAAAGAAGAAGAATGGTTTCATCTATAAACCGGGATCCACTACACATCCGCGGTATTGTAAGTCGTAATCTACTTTTGTAGCTTCTAATGCTCGCTTTCTACACTTGTAGAAAGCGAGCATTAGTCATTGGAATTCTGTATCAGAGGTAGCGTCATTCTCCTTCAACTTGGGTATCGGTCGCATCCTGGATATTTGCTCTTATAGGCGTCAACCGCTCCACCCTCTATCAGGCACTTGATCATCAAGGCAATACGTGAATATTAAGTTTGAAGGCTTTGGAACTTTCAATTCTGTAACTTAAGTCCCTATGACAGATGTTGTTCTAGTTTCGCTAATCACCGGCAGCTTTACGTTGCTGGCCGGGCCTGCAGCGACACTTGCAAAAGGATGGTGGGATGACCGAAACATCCGCATTGATACCAAACGGGCAGAAGACCGCGATCAATTGCAAGTAATCCGCAGCCTCTTATTGACTTTGAATAAGGAACGCCGTCGATGGGTAGAAGTGGCTCAGTTTTCACACCAAGAAGAAAAACAGCGTGAGTATGCCTCCGACCCCCAGCTCTTTCGGGCCACGCAGGCGCTGCGTAGAAACTCTGAGGAAGCATTTGCTGACAGCTCGTTCCAACTGTTTCACCCAGAGTTACGGGATTCTTTTGATACGTTTCGCACTGAGTGGGATGAATTAACCGTGCGCTTGCTCAACCATCCTCTGCCGTGGCATAAGGGCATCGAGCGGACAGTTGGAATTTCGTTAATTGTTGAGCAAGTCGACATTCAGAACTCTATGGACGCGTTTGCTCGCCGTGCCCAAGAAATTCTGATCGATGACCCAAAAACAAGTTCGTTCTCGAGCATAAAGCGGAGGAAACCGCGTAGGGGCTGGGTCTCGACTACGCGGCCATGGGTAGATTCGAAAGTGGATTCAAAAAAGACAGACACACCCTAGATGGGTATCCTGCTTCTCAGGTGTACTCTGCATATAAAGACTAAGTCTCAACATTATAGAAATTTTGATAATAGTGTATACATCACTAGCTGTATTATCCCGGTAGGTTAGAAATGACCTGGTCTGGACAGTACAGCTAGGAGACCGGTAGGGGAAAGTGCTGAATTCAACTCGCGGCACTTATATATTGGCCAAAGCCCTGTAGAGGGTAGCTCGACTGACACCAAGATCGTGAGCAATAGCCACCTTCGATTCCCCTGCCTCTATACGGGTGCGGGCTTGTTCTACTTGCTCAGGGGTTAAGGCGCGTTTACGGCCCTTGTACTTACCGGCCTTTTTCGCCAGCGCGATCCCTTCTGCCTGGCGCTCGCGGATAATGGCACGTTCGAACTCCGCGAATGAACCCAGGATGCCGAGCATGAGGGTGGCGCGTGGGTCGGTGGAGTCTTTCGAGAACACGAGGTTCTCCTTGATGAAATGCACCGATGCTCCCTTGGCGGTGATCTGGTCAATAGTCGTGCGTAAATCCACCAAGGACCTGGCTAACCGGTCGATGGAGGCGACGTAGAGTTCGTCATGATCACGTAAATAATCAATGCAGCGTTCTAGTCCTGGCCGGCCAGCTCTAGATTTGGCGGAGACTTCATCAATGAATTCTTTGTCTACTGCCCCGATCATGTCGCGTTGACGGGCAAGGTTTTGATCTGTGCTGGAGACCCGGATATAGGAAAACCGCTGCCCACGAGGTGGCGCCGCTGGTGGGAGCGGAGGTGCGGAACTCTCCGCCACCGCTGCTGATTGGGCCATAGGGTGCTTATCGGTTGACCCTCCCGACTTCTGCTCATCGCTCTTGGCCTTTTCTTCTTCCACCTCGGGGACGTTACTTCCCTGGTCGGCGGTGTCTTTTTCTGCCCAGGAAGGAATTATCCAGCCAGCGCTGGCTCCGCCGTCGAACAGGATGGAGGAGGTGAGAATATCTTGTACATTTGTCCAGGTGTTCTCCCCGAGGTAGACCTTGGCTTTGGTGATGTGTTTATAGACACGGTGAACACGCAATCGGGCACGTGGTTCGCCAAAGCTACCTATATAGGTGGCGTGCTGAGGGTTCCTAGAGTGCTGGGCGAAACGCTGGCCATCATCAAATAAGACAGTGTCGGTGGGAACTTGCTGATCGTTGGCCTCCCAGGAGCGCCCGTAATCGGTCGAGCGTTTAATCCGGGTGTTATTTTTACCCTTATGGACGATCTGCACTTTATCTATGGGGCGACCGCACTCATCGAGCAGTGTTCCAATCCTGGCCATATCCCACCTTATGTTTCAATAGAGTCTAAAATTCTATTGCGAAGTGTATCATAATTCGTGTTTGTGACTTGGTGAGACAGGGAATATCGGAATCTACCTTGTGTCTCATTAGGGTATACCCCAGTGATCGGCAGGGAATGGTGCTGATGATCAAGTGAACCTTTTATGCTCCTTCGGTGTGGTAGCTATAGTGCATGTCAAATATGGGCGAAATACTCCCGCCGAATCAGCCTCGGCCGACGGTGATTGTTTATCAGAATGCGGATTTTGTCTCAGGGCTTCTTCAAGAGCTCTATCAAATTGGAATCCTGGAAACTGCAGAGACGGATTTCACCTCGATCGCCGCAGAGAGTAGTGGATCATCGGGTAAGGGGCGCGGGTCTATAGGGGGAGTGTTCAGTTTCCTCTTTGGAAAAAGCGAGATGAGGGCAGAGGGGGAATATGTTCAGGAGCAGGCGAAGAACGACGAGAATGCAGTAGAAAATCGTAAGAAATTTGTTTACTCTCAAGCCTTTTACATGGACCGGGTGCGAGCTGCCCTCCGGGGGAGGAGGCAGGTCCGCGTTATCGATTCTGTGGAAGAGGCAGAATCGATCAAAATTGGTGATTTCATTGAGTTTGACGCCTCATTTGCTGCCAACGAAGCCAATGCCATCCTTGATATCCTTACTCCTCAACTGACTGCTGCGATCACTCGGTACCTCCGCAAGATGGAGGGGTTGAAGGAGATAAGGAGGGTTTCGGAGAGTCTGGAGGATATTGGGGAAGCCATCTCCGTAGAAAAAATCAATTCGATCAAAGCGATTCATGAGGCAGAAGCAGAAAATCAGGCTGCGTTAGCTGAAGCGGTGACTGCAGCGATTCGGACGGACTTCCGAAGCGACAAAACTAAGGAGTTCTACGCCACTATCGGCGAGGAAAGTAAAAAGTTTACCGCGGTCACTGTCTGTGAAGCGGAGCACTTTGTCTCGAGTGATTCGGACCGTTTGCTTGACGGTCGATTTACCGTACTGGCAAAAGTCATTACTGAGGCTCGGGAAGATGCTCCCATACTGGCCAAAAATAAACTCCTGCATCGACTAAAAATCGAAGCGGTGGAGGATGCTTTGTCTCCCCTGGCTGACGACGCTGAAGCGCAGCGATACGTGAATCTGGATCTTGCGGCCAAAATTGAGGGTGTCTCTATCACCGTATTGCCTATAGCTATCTACATCTGAGGGAGCCCAGACAGGGGCAGTGTCGGCGGTGTGATGGGTCGCTTTCACAGGGAAAGTGTTCTTAAAAACTCTCTGGGATCAGTGGCTTGGTCTCTTTCGACCCGTCGATACCTTCTCCAAAGCGCGGTACAGCGTGGAGCGCGCCACCCCTAATCTTCGCGCAACCTCGGACACACTTTCTCCGGATGCCAGAGCCCTTTGTGCCTCATTTATCTGATCTGGGCTCAGCTTAGGCTTCGGTCCGGCGACGCGTCCTTCCGACCGCGCGCGTTCGACCCCCCTCTTGGTTTGCTGCCTGAAGAGATTTTTCTCCCACTGGGCCAATGACTCCATAACACGCAGCACCACTTTGTCTTCCGGGTGACTTGTGTCAAAGGCTGGATCGAGAACCTGGAGATTGATGTTTCTGATCGAGAGATCGGCAATCGAGGTTACTATCTCCTGCAAATTCCTCCCCAACCGGTCCAAACGCGTCACTACCAGCGTGTCACCGGTGTTCATCAGCGACAAGGTGGTATCCAGTCCTAGACGTTGCCCGTTTGTCCTGGAAATCATGTCAGAGTAGCAGCGATTGGCATCGCAACCGGCAGCGATCAACGCTTTGTGCTGCTTCTGAATCGACTCGCTCTGGTGAGAAGAAGACACACGTACATAGCCGAACTTCATGACTGCAGAATTCCTACTCGGTCTCGAGCTCTGTCGCCTCAGCCCCAAGAAACACATGGTGGATACCACCCTGCTCTAGGTCCGCAACGAAACTGCGGCGTAGCTCATCGAGCCCTATGTAATAATCGCGAAATGATGCTGAAATTTCCGCAGCACGTGCGGAATCGTCAATCCAGGGAATCTCGATCTCTAGGTATCGTTTCCCAACATCTTCGCGGTTTGTCTGCATCAAGACGATACGGTTCCACTGTTGACGCACCACCGTAAGGGAGAGCGCCCATAACAGGTAGAAATTGTCTACAGGTGCTTGTTCTGTTGCTCGGAGGACCAGCATCTCTTTCGTCAGGACGATACGCTCCTGACCCGGCATCAGCACAGCGAATTCACCGATGTTCTTCGAGGCACGAATCGGTGTGATCAGATCAAACGGTATCAGACCCGATGTCTCACCCCGCCAGAATTTATGAGCGATGACCTCTGAGACAAGGTTGGTCGGATTAATGTTAATTTGACCTGCTCTGACGTCAGACACCTTGATGTAAGGGATGTCACCTCGACGCTTGTCTGCCGACGGGGAGCCATGGCCGGCCCGGGTGAAGAGCAGGCCTTCTTCGACCAACGAACCGATGGTTCGTTGTGAGAAGCCCGAGAACTCTGGCTTCTCCAGTAGTTCCTCCACTTCCTTGGTATAGCGGGTGTCATAGTACCGCGGGGCACCGATGCTGAGATCCGACTCTGGTACCCAACGCCCGGTGCTAGCAGCCTGCTCATCAAGTAGGGCGTAGACATCTTCGATGAGTTTGTCGTCAATCGTTGTGGTGCGCTCTCCAGTAGCAGGGTCAACGGTGTAGAGCGTATTTCCGTCTTTGTTGATCCCGCAGGTGTCGGCGAAGGAGATGAAAACTTCGCCATCCTTGAACCACTTTGGTTTGTGCGGCATCGGTTAGTCCTTCTTTTCGAGCACGTAGAGATTAGTTTTAGCGCGGCAGAATCCCTGGAAAGCTTCCATCGGGATGTTGAACTCCCCTCGGCGGATGAACCGCTCATCCATCCACTCCCAGAAATATGTGTAGGAGGGGGAGAAGAAGTAAGTTTCAGGAAGGATAATTGCGAGTCGTCCTCCTGCCTTCAAGAGCCGATAGGCGCGCTCCAGGAACACGAGGCCAATCTCGATATCTTTGTAGGTCTTCCCTTTGCCGGAAGCCAGAGAGATCGAATACTTATTTGCTTCGCAATCTCTTGCCGTGATCTTCAAGTTTTCGCCAAAAGGTGGGTTTGTCATCACTACAGTGAAGGTCTCATCTCTCATTGCCGCAGGCATATGGGGATAATCCTTGACCCACCGGTCTTCACGTAGTGAGTCACCGATATGGACATGAGCTGACCCGTCGCCCATCACCATCATCATCGCGCGGGTTAGCTTGACGTTGATCGAATCCTTGTCGACTCCGTAGACATTGCGGTGAGCCCAGGTCCGGAGACGAGCTTCATTACTTACCGTCGAGCTCATTTGACGAAAAGCTTCTACTAGGAATCCTCCGGTGCCGCACGCAGGGTCAATGATTTTGTCGGCAGGCTGAAGGTCCATCAGTTTGACCGCAGAACGAATAATTCTCGCAGGAGTATAATATTGGCCTTCACCAGCTTTCAGGTTTGCCCGACGAAAGACCTGGAAAGCAGAGGAAACCGCCTCAGCCTTCATCTCAAGAAGGTTCCATCCCGACCAAGCGAACACCACCTCCTTGATGGTGTGATCGTCGAGCATCAACGCTGTGCCATGCTCATCCCGGAAGACCTCCTCGCGCTGAGTGACCATCTGATCAAACTCAGATCTGATGTGGGCTGCAGTAGCACCCTCATCGCTTCGCAGCTGAAAAGCTACTGGGTGGGCGGGTCTAAGTGAAGCATTAGTGTCTGATTCCAGCTTGAGCAACAGCAGGTTACAGAGCTGATCCAAGTGCATCTCGGACCTCGTAGCTACAGAGTCTCGTGCTACGACGACATCGAGCAGCGCTTCAAAGGATGCCTTGAGTTCTTGTTCACTGGGCTCTACCAGGTCGTTAAACGTGATCGCCTTGGTCGTTGCCAGCTCAAAATCATCATCGGGGCTCGGCAGAACGACCTCTTTATGGAGCACCGTTTTGAAGGTTCCGTCGGGCAACTTGTAAAGCATGGCTGAGGAAGTCCCGTTGGTCCAGACACCAAATCGGGCTCGAGGCTCACGTAGGAGATAAATTTCCAGCTGTGAAAGGCCCGTATTTTGGTCAGGTGCCTTGAACTCAAAGATGCCCAGGACGTTCTGCCAGTCGTTTGCCTGATCTGTGTCCTGAAAAAGGACCAAATCTACAGGCCAACCGTCGAAGCTGCGCCCATTCTCACGTTTCTGCGACTCGCTCGGCGATTTTGGTACACGCCACTCAGGCTGCCACTGAAGTTGAGACTTCGACCACCCCGCTACCTCAAGGGCCGCAACAATGGGCAGTCGCACCTCCGTATGCTCAGGTCCGCTCAAGGCCATGGTTTCTTCGCCCTCTCAATCGTGCGTCATCCGAGATCAGTTGGACTCGGAAGGCCTAGCTGCGTGCTAGACCGTGAGTAGAGGAGACCCTGGCGGTGTCTCATAATCCCTGTCCGAAGTTCGTACTATAATCTACGGGACCCCCGTGACCACAATCGATAAGGGTGTAGAAGTTGCTAAGCCTGGATCCACCGACGTTGAGGGCGGCGCGGTCTGGCTTGCGGTGAGCGGTCGTGGGCGGTTTCGAGCGTGTTGGATCGGCCGGTCTGTCCGGCTTCTCCACTGAAGGTTCCTGGTCGTTGGGACGATTTCTGCTTCGGTCAGGTGGCCGCTGCGGGGGCGCGGAAGAGCTTTCGGTAGAGCGTCTTCCAGGCGTTTTCCCATGGCCACCCGGCTGGTAGGTGCAGGTGCAGTCGTCGAGCGGAGCTGGCGATCCGGGCCGGGACGGTGATGAGTTTGCGGCGGATCGTGACGGTCGTCGCCCGAGCCAGGGCGTGGGTCTCGGTCAGGGTGGCGGCGGCGCGGGTGAGGTTGAACGCCATCACCGCGCAGGCCAGCCAGACGGCGTTGGCATTGAAATTCCCGGAGGGAAGGTGCGCCAGTGCCGAGTTCTTCAGATCAGCGTGGACGTTCTCGATGATCGCGTGCCGGCGATGAATCCGGTCCGCGGCCACGGTGTCGGTGTGGTCTGGGTCGCTGGTGGTGAAGAAGGCGTGGAACCGCCACGTATCGAACAACGCATCTTGACCTTGACCTTGTCGCGGGTTGAGGTCAGGTATGCGGCGCACCACCAAGCGTCCGGGCACCTGATCGCCTGCACCTTTGGAGGAGAAAGCGGTGAACGGGATCTCGGCGACCTCGGCTCGAGAAGTCCAAGTCCCGGTGACCTCGTCGTAGATGGCGTCGGTGTACTTGATCGCGGTCCACGCAGACTCATCGATGGAGGCGATGGCCCTTTTGACGGTGGGGAACATCCGCACCGTGATCGACACGTCCGCACCGGTGGTCAGGGCTGCGTGAACCAGGGTGTGGGAGTAGAACGCCGAATCGGCACGCAATAGAACTGGCCGTCCGGCCAGCGCGGAGCGCCGCACCAACGCCAACGCATCGGTGGCCAGGCGGGCCGCACCGCGAGGCGAGGCCGCGTTGCCTTTGCGCAGGCGTTGGGCCGCGATGACCGGGGCGATCTGGTCAGTGGAGACCGTCGCCAGGAACGCATTCAAGCCGCGAACACCGGAGTAGCCAAACGCAGCGCCCTGCTTGGCGTATCCGTGCACTTCGATGATGGTGTCATCCAGATCGACCATCACCGTGCCCGTATCGTCGGCCCCACCGAGCAAGCCGGTGCTCTGGCCCAGTCCGAGCAGGAACCGGGAGGCCACCGCGTCGACCTGGCGAACGTGCCCGAACGTGAACGAGCGCAGGAATGACCCCAAAGTCGAGGGGGCGTAACCGCCGGAAAAGAGCTTGCCCATCCCGCCGTGGCGCAACAGAGCCATGTCGTCGATGCTGTCAGCACCGGCGACCATGCCCGCCACCAGCGAGGACAGTTTCAATCCCGGATTGGCGCCCTTGTCACCGGGCACAGTCAGACGTTCGTCGGCCAGTTCGCCAAGGCCGGCTTGCCGGGCCAGCGCCATCACCGGGACCAGACCCGCGGACGACACGAGATTGGGCTCGTCAAACGTCGCCGAAGATACGGGACAGGTGTGAGATAGTTGCATCTGCGAGATGCCCTTCTTGAACGGAAAATGCGGACCTTAAGCAAGTCGCATCTTTCCAGTTCAGAAGGGCATTTCCGCGTTCCCGCGCCTACTCACGCAACCTCAGCATCGGTGGATCGAGGCTAAGCATTCGCCGGTGCTGTTGCAAAGTTGGGGCAGTAGGAAGACCGGCATGAAATAATCAGGGCCATGGGCATCTTCTCCGGTCGTCATTTCCCCCGTGAAATCATCCTGTGGGCGGTGCGGTGGTACTGCCGCTACGGGGTGAGCTACCGCGACCTCGAAGAGATGATGACCGAGCGGGGCGTGCCGGTCGATCACACCACGATCTACCGCTGGGTCCAGAAATATGC
The DNA here is from genome assembly GCF_030408735.1 of Corynebacterium faecale. Taxonomy (NCBI): domain Bacteria; kingdom Bacillati; phylum Actinomycetota; class Actinomycetes; order Mycobacteriales; family Corynebacteriaceae; genus Corynebacterium; species Corynebacterium faecale. Next base: position 26,412 of record NZ_CP047205.1, read on the forward strand.
TCCTCAAGCTGGACAAGCAGACCCGATGGTACCGACAAGTTCCTGACTGGCAGGCCAGGTCCTGGCGGGTGGACGAGACCTATATCCGGGTCGGCGGGACGTGGTGCTACCTCTATCGGGCGATCACCGCCGGTGGCCAGACCCTGGACTTCTACCTCTCCCCGAAGAGAAACGTCGCGGCGGCGAAGCGTTTCCTGGCGAAGACGCTGCGGTCGAATAAATCGGCAGGTTATCCGCGGGTGATCAGCACCGACAAGGCTCCCTCACTCGCCAGGGCAATCTCTGAGCTGAAGGCGGAAGGCGTCTGCCCATCGACGGTAGAGCATCGTCGGGTGAAATACCTCAACAACGGGTGCTGTTGCAAAGTTGGGGCAGTAGGAAGATCGACGTGAAATAATCAGAGCCATGGGTATCTTCTCGGGTCGTCATTTCCCTCGTGACATCATTCTGTGGGCAGTGCGGTGGTACTGCCGCTACGGGGTGAGCTGACCTAAGATCTGGAGGAAATGATGACTTCAGCGGGGCGTGCCGGTCGATCACACCACGATCTACCGCTGGGTCCAGAAATACGCCCCTGAGCTGGACAAGCAAACACGGTGGTACCGGCAGGTACCTGACTGGCAGGCCAGGTCCTGGCGGGTGGACGAGACCTACATCCGGGTCGGCGGGAAGTGGTGTTACCTCTATCGCGCTATTACCGCTGGTGGAAACACCCTGGATTTTTATCTCTCGCCGAAGCGGAATGTAGCTGCAACCAAGCGTTTCCTGGCCAAGGCCCTCAGATCCAATGCGTCAGCCGGGTATCCCAGAGTGATCAACACCGACAAGGCACCCTCCCTGGCCAAAGCAATCGCCGAGCTCAAGGCAGAAGGTATCTGTCCACCGACAGTGGAACACCGGCAGGTGAAATACCTCAACAACATCCTGGAAGGCGACCACGGACGGCTGAAGCGGATCCTCGGGCCGAAAGGCGCGTTTAAGAACCGGACATCTGCATACCGGACTCTGAAAGGGATGGAGGCGATGCACTCATTGCGGAAAGGGCAAGGCACGATGTTTGCCTACGGGCAACCGAACCCGGACGCGGTGATCGTCAACCGTGTCTTCGAGACTGCCTGAGAACGCCGGCCCGCAGTGGCCATCAGGAAATGAGAAACTGAGTCTTCGCTGCTCTCCACCCAACTTTGCAACAGCACCGTTCCCCACATGTCCTGCCCTGATTGAAGATTCTGATCCTCGAGACCTCTTCAAGGGGGCAGTATTTCTTGATGAGCAGGACGTCGAAGGGTAGCCCATAGTTATGATGTTTTTAGGGTATACCCTAATTGAACCGCCTGTCAGCAAAGGCATTCTGGTCGACCGGTTTTTCGGGTAGGAGCCAATAGGACGGTCGAGACCCTTTCCAACATCATGCTGGTTTCAAGGTGTCTACCAAACGGGGGTCGGGCCCGTATTGCCCAAGAACAACTTGCTCGCCTATTAGGCATGCACCGCACCTACGTCAGCTCGGTGGAGGGTGGCGAAAGCAATATAAATGTGCTGAATTTGCTCTCTATTGCGAGAGCGTTAGGCGTAGGCAGCATTGTCACTGGATTAACCCGCGAACCCCGGATCAAGCTCTAACCCATTGAAGGGGTAATTCGTAGACTCTATGACGGTCCCCGGATGGTCGTACTAGACCCCCAATTGACGCTTATGCCAACTTTTAGGCAGGTGAAAGGGGGTAAATAACTATTTACAGGTTTACAGGTTCTGTAAACCTGTAAACCTGTTAGGATGAGCATGTACCCACTACAACCGCAGGGGAAACCATGATTATCAGTGCAGTCAACGCCAAAGGTGGCGTGGGGAAAACCACCACCACCATTTTCGTGGCCACCGAGTTAGCACGCCGTGGCCACCAGGTTCGAGTCATTGATCTTGACCGCCAGGGCAGTGCCCTGGACTGGGCGGAACGAGCAGAAGAAAACAGTGACCCGCTGCCCTTTGAGGTTGAGGTGTCTATCCCGCGCCAGCTGCCCCGGATCGCCGCCCGGATCGCAGATGATGAGGTTATCGTCATTGATGCCCCACCGGGTGATGAAGCAGCGATTGAAGCCGCCATTGAGGTCAGCGACTTCGTTATCCTGCCCACCCGTGCCACCGCTGCTGATCTCACCCGTGTGTGGGAGATTCGGGACGCGCTCGAGGACACCCTGCACGCGGTGTTGTTGACCTTTGTCCGCCGTGGCACCAGTGCCCCGGAAGTCACCCGCGAGATCCTCGACGCTGAGCAGTTACCGCGTTTTTCCGCTGAGATCCCACTGCGTGAGGATATGCACGCCGCCTATGGCTACACCCCGACCGAGATGCACGGCTATGACACCGTAACCACTGAGATGATGGAGCAGATGAAATGACCACCCGAGCACGCGTTGCCGACCAAGCCGGCCCACGCACAAAGACCACCGCGACCACTCCCGCGAAAAAGACCCCGGCGAAGAAAACCACGCGCAAAGCAGCGGTGAAAAAAGCCTTCCAGCAACCCAGCACCCGCGACTTCGTGAAGAAAATGACCGTGGAAATCGACCAGGATGCCCACGCCGAATTGAAAATGATCGCAGCAAGAGACGGGGTCACCATCCGGGACATCATCAGTGGTCTCATTGATGGATACATCAAAAAGCACAGGTAGGAGCAGGTAAACCTTTATGCAGGTTTACAGCACCAGTAAACCTGTAAAACTGTAAAGTAGTAAAAGAGTAAAAAGATATAAAACCGATCTGAGCAGTATCGACGTGTCACCCGTTGTGGTTGCATGAGGCGCTGATACAGTGCCCTAAAAGAACTTAAAAATGGTGAATGCCCACCAGCTGGACACTGATGGGCATTCCTTGTTTCGCTTAGCAACTAGCTACCAACTAGGTGTTAAGCGCTTTACACCGGTCTAGTCCACCGGGGAAAGCATGGCTATGAGTCTAGTCAATAGCACCGTGTCTGGCACAACTAGACACACCCAGACCACCGATCTCTACGGTGGCCTAGACGATACCCCTGCCAGCGGCCTCGACCGCGAGGCCCTCCTGACACACCTCGGCCGCAAGGTGCTGCACGGCAGCAGGGGCCGTGATTTCGCCAGCTCATACATCACCACCAATAACGGCACCCGAGCACCCAGAATGTACCGGGTGGACTCAGAAGCCCTGGGTAAATGCGAGTACGTGCAGCTGACCAACAAGCAATACGCCGCTGTCCTGGTGGTGGATATTGATCTTCCAGGTGATACCGGCGGACACCCAATCAACCTCAATGACCAGGTCAAGGAGAAGTTTTCCCAGCTCATCGCCCATTATCTCGGCCCGGCGTGGGTGGGGATCAACCCTGTGAACGGTAAATGCCAGGCCATTTGGCTCATTGATCCGGTCTATGCCGATGCCACCGGGCAATCTAAGGCGATGACGTTACTGGCAGCAGCAACCCATGACCTGGGACAATGGTTGGGACATGACAGCCATTTTTCCCATCGTTTCAGCCGGTCACCGTTTTATACCGGCGATTCCCCGACTGCGTATCGGTGGTATCGCCAGCATCACCGTGTCTACCGGTTGGGAGATCTTTTGTCAGGGGTGCGTGCCATGACCGGACAGGAGTCCTATGCCAAGCCTCGCCAGCAGTTTTCTAGTGGCCGTGAGCTGATCATGGCGGTTAAGGCTAGGCGTGAGGAGGCAGAACGCTTCAAAGCACTGTCGCAGGACGTGGAGGCAGAGTTAGCCGGCCAGCTTGATCAGTACGACCCGGAGCTCATCCAGGGTGTGCGGGTGTTGTGGATCCGTGAGGGCCGGGCCGCTCGTGATGAGACAGCGTTTCGCCATGCTCTAAAAACCGGTCACCGGTTGCGTCAATCTGGTCAGCGTATGACGGATGCGGCGATCATTGATGCTTACGAGCACGCCTATCACGTGGCCCAGGAGGTTGGTGCTGATGGGCGCAAACTTGAGTTGCCGCCGATGAAAGATCGCCAGACCATGGCCAGACGAGTGCGTGGGTATGTCACAACGTCTAAAGGCGAGGTGTACGGCAGCTCATCCACCGCAGGACGTGCAACGAGTGCTGAGCGTAAAGCCCTGGCCACGATGGGGCGTCGGGGCGGGAAGAAGGCCGCAGAACGCTGGGAAACAGATCCGAAGGGTGAATACGCCACTGACCTGCGGAAGAAACTCCAAGCAGCAAATCAGAAAAGAGAGTGGAAGGGGCAAGCCCTCGTATCGGAAGTGAGGGCCTCCATTCTTCGAAGTCGTATTGATACCGGTGCAGACCCGTCTACAAGAGAACTCGCAACTGAGTTCAACGTCTCTATTGCCCGAATAAAGCAGATACGAAAGGCGTTAGGAATGCAGGCTGCGCGTGGTCGCCCTAAAAGGATAACGCCATAAGCAATATACGGTTCCCCTGCCGGCAGGCAGGCGGGCTACCTATTTCCAAGTTTCTAGAGCTTCCTGTCTACGAATGATTGAGATGAGTCAAAACGCACCCCTCACCGGTAATGGCTTGGGCTAGCCCGGGTTTTTCACTGGAAGTAGCGGGACACCGGCTGAAGAAATGAAGAAAGTGACCCTTGACCAGGTAAATTGGTAGTTGCTTAGACTCCAGACACCCAGGTCGAAAGGATCACCTTCAGGGTGAATACTACCAGCTTCCATATCGGCACCCCCGCACCTTCCCAACTGTGTTCGAACGCCGGACTCATGCTACTGGCCACCACCGCTGATCAGGTCGGGGTGGCCGCTGCGATCGACACTGAACTCGGGGACCGGCAGAACCCGAACCTGGTCCACACCACCGGCCAAACCATGACCACTCTCGCCCTGGCACTTGCCCTCGGTGGGGACGACGCAAATGACGTGGACCTCCTGGATCCGCTGGTGGCCACCGGCCTGATCGACCAGGTGCCCTCAGACTCCACGGTGCATCGCCGCCACGCAGAACTCGCCGGCCTGGGTTCTGACGGCACCACGGCGATCCTGGCGGGGATGAAATCGGCCCGTCGAGCCGCCTGGGCCGCCTGCGGCACCCGCAACCCCGCAGCCCGGGCCACCACCGACAATCCACTGGTCATCGACCTGGACGCCACCGAAATCCTCTCCCACTCCGACAAAGAGCATGCCACCCCGACGTGGAAGAAACACTTCGGATTCCACCCCCTGGCAGCGATCATCGACCACGGCGACGGGCTGACCGGGGAACCCGCAGCCGTGCTCCTGCGCCCCGGCAACGCCGGATCCAACACCGCCGCCGACCACATCACCGTGCTGGACCAGGCGGTGAGTGCTCTGCCCGAGCACGCCGACGGACACGAGTGGGACACACGCCTGCAGGTGCGTACCGATGCCGCCGGTGGTTCCCAATCCTTTCTCAACCACCTCAACGACCAGGGCCTGGCCTATTCCATCGGGTTCCCGGTGACCTGGCAGATCGGGGAGATCGCCTCGACCCTGGGGGACCCCGTCAAGCAGGGCATCATCCGCCCCGACGGCACCGTCACCGACCCGGGTGACGGCTACGTTGCCGATATCACCTCCCGGATGCGGTCCTGGGCCGGGGAACCCCTGGGCCCCGACCTGGACAACTACCCCGACGATACGCGGATCATCATCCGGGTGGAACACCCCGCGTCCGGGGCGCAGCTTCGCATCACGGATGTCGATGGCCGCCGGGTTCAGGCCTTTGTCACCAACCGCCCCGGCCATGCCAACCGGCTCGACGTCCTGCACCGCGGCAGGGGCAGGTGCGAGCAACGGATCCGGGACCTGAAAGACTGCGGGTTGGGGAAACTCCCGCACGAGAGTTTCCGGATGAATCAGACGTGGTGTCATGTGGCGGTCCTGGCAATGAGCCTCGTCACCTGGGCGGGGTTGGTCACCGCTGCCGGCAGTACCGCGGCACAGCAACGGCGGTCGCGGTGGTGGGTATGGGAACCGAAGACGCTGCGGGCGAGGATGTTGTCGATCGCCGCGATCGTGGTGCGTCACGCAAGGCGGGTCAGCCTGCGCTTCGATCAGGCTGCGCCGCATCGGCAGCTCCTGGAACACGGCCTGGCCAGGATCAGACGGATCGTCTGATCCTGGCCACATCCAGCCGCACGCTTTCGTCACTGCAGCCCTGAAGTTCCCCTACGATCTCATACCGGACCCTGGTTTCCCGGCCCAGTACCCGCCGGGACTCCGCCGACCCTGCAGCCGGTCACCCCCGTGCTGAGGACTGGAGACAGGACCCGTGAAAAATCCGGGCTAGGGGTCTCTACACTGAGGGACGCCTCGATGCCGACTACTTTCTCGGCAGTGCAGGACCGATTCGTGAGTTACTCCGTGCTGGAATCGGGCACACCCTCGTGGACATCCGCAGCCTTGGTAGTGCATATGCGCCAAGCAGGTTTAAGCGAACTTACGCGGTTGATGGAGAAGACTTCGTGCCGTACCTCCGGCCTTACGACGTCTTTGAATATCTCCCACCTGAGGCAGACCGACTCTCAGTCACGCGCACCGCGAGGCTTGAGGATTACCTGATCCAAGAAGGCGACATCCTCCAGACCTGCTCTGGTCGGAATTTGGGCCCGGTAACCATCGCGGACTCTTATCTGACCCAATCCGCGCTCTCGCACGACATGATTAGAATTCGGGTAGAGGATCTATCGGACCGGTACTATCTTCTGGCCTTTCTACGTAGTCGCGCTGGACAGCATTTACTGGCTCTTCACGATTTAGAGTGCGTTGATCCGGGTGTGCAGCTGGCCGGAGTGGATCAGGGATCCGCAAGATGTAGTGGTTGAGGTTCCGGAAACCCAGGGCGATGCCGCGTAGGTGCTCGAGCCGGCCGTTGATCGCCTCGACCGGGCCGTTGGACGCCCCGATGTCGAAGTAGGCGAGCACATCTTCCCGCCGACGCCACAGGGTTCTCCCGAGTTGAGCCAGCTCCTCCAGACCTTTCGGCAAGCCTGTGCGCAGGGTGTTGATGATCCGGTCCATCAACTTCTTGCCCTCCGAGTTCTTCGGATGCCCGTACGCCTGGATCACGTCCTGTGAGAGCATCCACGTCACCTCCAGGGCCACGTAGTCGTCATCGGTGGCCCACAGCATGTCCAGTCGCTGTTTCTGCCGCTGGACCTGACCCCTGGGGGTGTCCCCCGTACCTCGCTCAGCTCGGCAGAGTCCCCGCCACTAGACTCGGGGCACATGACAACTCGACCGGATTCCCTCCGGCATTGGGAGTACTTCGTCGCCGTGGCCGAGGAGGGCAGCGTCACCGGTGCCGCGGAGCGGCTGGGGCTGACCCAGTCCCCCGTGTCCCAGGGGCTGAAACGTCTGGAGTCGAATCTCGGCCTCGACCTGATCCGCCGCTCCGCCACCGGTGCCACCCTCACCGAGGCGGGCCGGTCCCTGCTCCCGCAGGCCCGGATTCTGGTCCGGGACGCCACGGAACTGCAGAGCATGGCCCACGCCATCGCCGACGCCGGGGCCGAGGTCCGCGTGGGGCTGGCCCCCTCGGTGCCGCCGGGCATCGCCTTCGACCTCACCTCCGCGTTGCGGGACGTCGGCCGGGTCAGTGTGCACACGGCCGAGGTGTCGCAGCTGGTCACCCGGGTGGGCGAGGGCCGTCTGGACTGTGCCGTCATCGAGGACCCGGCGCCGACGGGTGAGTTGTCTCGCGGGCAGCTGCACGAGGTTCCCCGGCTGCTCGCCGGGCCCGCCGAAAAGCCCGCGACCTGGGCGGCGTTGCGGGGACACACCCTGCTGGACAACACCGCCGCCGTCAGCCCGGCGGCCGCCGGACGCCTGGCCGACGCCTTCTTCACCATCGGCTTGCACCCGGAGACCGAGCTGTGGCCGGACCGGACGGTCCTGGCCGCGCGGCTCGGTGCCGGAGGCGCGATGGTGCTGCTCACCCCCGATCAACTCGGGGGCCTGCCCGCGTTCCCGATGCCGGCGGCCTTCCACCTGCGGCTGCGGTGTGTGGTGCCGCCGCAACGGGGCGTCGCCGTCGGAAAGCGGGATCTGCGCGACGTCGTGGACCGTGCCCTGCGGCGCTCCCTCGGGCGTCTGGGGGAGACCGGATGACCAGGAGCCTGCGGGCCCGGATCGGCACCGAATTGGTCGCCGCGGGCTGTGACGGTTGGTGCTGGGCGCACCCGGTCGGCGAGGAGGCGGCCGGCGTCGGGGTCGGCGCCGACAGTCAGACCAGCATCTCGTCGATGTACAAGGTCCACCTCCTGGCCGCCTTCTGCCTGGCCGTGGACCGCGGGCTGCTGAATCCGCTCGACGCGGTGACGCTCAGCGCGGATGACGGCCCGGTCGGGACCCCGGGAGTGGGGCTGTTCGCCGACCCCGTGACGATGAGCCTGCGGGATCTGGTGCGTCAAATGGTGGTGCTCTCCGACAGCATCGCCGCCCGGGTGCTGCAGCGGCGTCTCCCGCCGGGCCTGGTCGGGGAGGTCGTCTCCCTGGCGAATCTCGAGGACACCACGATCGTCGCCCCGGGCACCACCGAGTCCGAACTCCCGGCCCTGCCCGAGGACGGCTCCGCGGCCAGCGAGGCGATCCGGCTGCTGGCCTCCTACCCCCGGGTCCGCCAGGATCCGGCCGCCTACCGCTCGGTGAGCACCCCACGCCAGCTGTGCCGCCTGCTGGACTGGATCTGGACGGGCCCGGATCTCACCGGGGTCTCCCGTGCCTTCACCCGGACCGTGCTCGGGCAGCAGGTGTGGGGCCACCGGATCCCCTCCGGCTTCCCCGCCGGGGGCGTGCGCTTCCACGGCAAGACCGGGACGATCGGCCCCGTGCGCGGCGAGGTTTCCGTGGTGGCCGTCGACGAGGAGGCACCCATCGTCGTCGCCGTGATCACCCGTTCAGCCCGCAGCGGCCCGAACCTCGCGGCCGCGGACGCCGCGATCGGCCGCATCGCCCGGTTACTCGTCGATGAACTGCGCATGTCGCGCTGAGATTCCCCACCGGAGAACACCCCGCCGAGCAGGCGGTATTCGTCTCCCGACTGGCCGGAAGTCGTGCGGGAACGTGGTCGCGGTGAGCCCGTGGGCCTAATCTCATCCGGCATGACCACCCGCACCACTGTCCGTGTCTCCGCCCTGCTCGCCGCTACGGCGCTCGCGCTCTCCTCCTGCACCGTGCCCTGGTTCCGGGACGCGGTGGACGAGTTCGTCGCCGCCTTCAACGCCGGTGACGACGCCGGTGCCGCCACACTCAGCGACGATCCCGCCCGGGCCGCAGCCGACCTGGAGCAGCTGCGCGCGGGCATCGGCGGGACCAGCGTGGAACTGGACGCCGGCGGCGAGGAGGACGGCGCCACCGAGATCACCGCCACCTGGACCGTCCCGAATGGCGATGAGTCCACCACCACCGGGACGATCACCCTCTCCGAACAGGACAGCGACCTCATCACCTGGGACAAGCGGATCTTCTCCACGGAGCTGAACGGGGACAGCCGCTTCCTCTACTCCGACGACAAGACCTTCACTCTGCCGGTGACCGACCGCAACGGCACCGACATCCTGTCCTGGACACCTGTCACCGTCGTCTCCGCGGGCCCGGAGCTGATCCCGCGGGCCGGGGAGATCGCCGCCGCCGTCCGCCCGGTCGTGCCGACCTCCACCGCCGAATCCGTCACCGCCCAGATCGAGTCCGGGGACGGCTCCCCGGTGGGGCTGTTCACCCTCCGAGAGCGGGACTTCGCCGTGATGGGGGACGCCCTGCGGGCGATCGAGGGACTGGACCTGCGGGAGGAGGGCCGCATGCTCGGCCCCACCCGGGACACCGCCTCCCCGGTGGACGGCGGCCTGCGCGACTACTGGTCGGAGAAGATCACGGCCGACGCCGGCTGGACCCTCCAGGCCACCTCCCCCACCGGCACGACCATCCTGGGGCAGGTGGAACCGGCGGAGAGCGAGCCCGTGCGCACCACGATGGACCTCGGGGTGCAGACGGCCGCGAAGCGGGCCCTGGAGCCGATCGAGCAGCCCGCGGCGATCGTCGCCCTCAGCGCCTCCACCGGCGGGGTCATCGCCGTCGCGCAGAACGACGCCGCCGACGCCCTCGGCCCCGTCTCGCTGAGCGGGCTGTACCCGCCCGGCTCCACCTTCAAGACGGTGACCACCGCCGCCGCCCTCGAACGCGGCACCGTGGTACCCGACTCCACCGTCGCCTGCCCCGCCACCGCGGAGATCGACGGCCGCGTCATCCCCAACGACGGCAACTTTGCCCTCGGGGACGTCTCCATGACGCAGGCCTTCGCCCAGTCCTGCAACACCACCCAGGGTTTCATCTCCCAGGATCTGGAGCCGGACGACATGAGGAACACGGCGGCGCGCCTCGGGCTGGGCGTGGACTTCACCGCGCCCGGCATGACCACGGTGACCGGCTCCGTCCCCGTCACCGAGCCCGGCGCGGCCCGGGTGGAGGCCGCCATCGGCCAGGGCGAGGTCCTCTCCTCCCCCTTCGGGCTGGCCGTCATGGAGGCCTCCCTGGGCAACAACGGCCGGATGGTGCTGCCGACCCTGATCCAGGGTGAGGAGACCACCGCCGACCAGGACCCCGAGCCGCTCGACCCGGCGACAGTGCGGGCCCTGCGCGCGATGATGGCGGAGACGGTGGACTCCGGGACCGCCGCCAGCCTGAGCGACATCGACGGTCTCGGCGGCAAGACCGGGACCGCGGAGGTCGGGGGCAACCGGCCCGCCCACGGCTGGTTCGCCGGCATCAAGGGTGACCTGGCGTTCTGCACCTTCGTCGCCGGGGCGGAGTCCTCGGGACCGGCGGTGGCGGCCACGGGCCGTTTCCTGCGCGATGACGCGATGTCGGAGTGGCGCTGAGCGAACCCCATCACCCGGGCCGACGCTCACGTCGATCCCCCAAAAGTGGTATTAGTGCAGGTCAGCCCCATTCAGGGGGGCGGAAGAGGACGTTCCGGACAAAAGTCCGCGATACCTCGGGTGGTCACGTCAACTTCTGGGTTGAAAATGAGGGGTCGTTCACTGTCGGTCAACATATTCGAGAAGGTAACCCGGTGTTTTCACGGGAAGCGGGCTGACACGTGGTGAAGATACAAGGAAAGTGACCCTTGACCAGGTAAATTAGTAGTTTCTCACACCGCTAATTGCCTGCTCGAAAGGATCACCTTCAGGGTGAAGACTACCAGCTTCTGCGTCGGTACCCCCGCTCCTGCTCAACTGTGCTCGAATGCCGGGCTCATGTTATTGGCCAGCACCGCCGATGCCGTCGGGGTGGCCGACGCGATTGACGCCGGCCTGGCCGAGTGGCAGAATCCGAACCTGCTGCACACCACCGGGAACACCATGACCTCGCTGGCCCTGGCACTGGCCTTGGGCGGGGATGATGCCAATGACGTCGACCTGCTGGGGCCATTGGTCGCGACCGGGTTGGTCGACCAGGTCCCGTCGGACTCTACAGTGCACCGCCGCCACAAAGAGCTCGCCGACCACGACGACGAAGACGATCGCGCCGGCACGACGGCGGTCCTGGCCGGCATGAAAACAGCCCGCCAGGCAGCGTGGGCCGCCTGCGGTGCCCAGAATCCTGCCGCCGCGGCCAGCGCCGATGCTCCGCTGGTTCTGGATCTGGACGCCACGGAAATCCTGTCCCACTCGGACAAAGAGAAAGCGGCCCCGACGTGGAAGAAGCACTACGGGTTCCACCCGCTGGCTGCGATCATCGACCACGGCGACGGGCTGACCGGTGAACCCGCAGCCGTCCTGCTGCGCCCAGGCAACGCCGGCTCGAACACGGCCTCCGACCACCAGGACGTCCTCGACCAGGCCTTGGCCGCGATCCCCAACCACGTCGATGGTCAGGAGTGGGGGAAGCGGATGCTGATACGCACGGATGCCGCCGGCGGATCCCAGGCCTTTCTGGGCCACCTCGATCACCAGGGCCTGGCGTATTCGGTGGGGTTGCCGGTGACCTGGCAAATCGGTGAGATCGCCTCCACGCTCGGCGAGGACATCAAACAAGGCATCATCCGCGCGGGCGGTACGGTCAGCGACACCACGGACGCGTACGTCGCGGACATCACCTCCCGGATGCACTCCTGGGCCGGGGAGCCACTGGGCATCAACCTCGACAAATACCCCACAGATATGCGGATTATCATCCGGGTCGAGCACCCCGCCCGGGGCGCGCAGCTACGCATCACCGATGTAGATGGTCGGCGTGTGCAGGCCTTTGTCACCAACTGTCCCGGGCACGCGAACCGACTCGACGCGCTCCACCGGGCCCGGGGCAGGTGTGAGCAACGCATCCGGGATCTGAAGGACTGCGGGCTGGGGAAACTGCCGCATGAGGCGTTCGGGATGAACCAGGCGTGGATCCACGCCGCGGTCCTGGCGATGAACCTGATCACCTGGTGCGGACTGATCATCGCCGCAGACAGTGCTGCCGCCGATCGGCGCCGCTCGCGGTGGTGGGTGTGGGAACCAAAGACCCTACGAGCCCGCATGCTATCGATCGCAGCGATCGTGGTTCGTCACGCCAGGCGCACCATCCTCCGGTTCGACAACGCCGCGGCCCACCGCGAGGTGCTCGAGCACGGACTCTCCCGACTCAGATCCATCGCCTGACTCTCGGTACAACCGCCGCACGCTTGCAGTCTTCGCAGTCCCTACCCGCATTTCGAGCCCAGGACATGGAACCTGGTTTCCCCGGCACCAGCACCCGCCGGAATCCCAGCGACCCCGACCTCAGCCACCCCCACCAAGCCGGCCACTCAAAAAGCCCGGTGAAAGAAAGGGGCTAGTAGCTCGACCTGTCTGGGGGATATCGGTGGGGTCAGTTGCTCCAGGAGGGCCGCGGCGATCAGTTCCAGATCACCGATCACCACATCGGTACTTGTTTGTAGCATCCACATATCTGGTTGGACTGCGCCGGCACACTAAAGGTTCCACCCGTTTTTTCTGGTTCTGGGGCAGAACGTGTGGTTCTCTTGGAGGACTCCTGAAGTAAAACCAGGCGGGTGTAAAATCCGAATATCATGAACCCACCTCGGCGGCTCTCAGTGCCACAGCAGAGGCAGCCGATCGATGAGCCGCCGAGATCCCCCTAACAGCACCTTTTGCCTCTTTACATTGCCGCCGGTAGCCCAGGTCTCCAAGTGAACGTAGACAATCCTTTTCTTGGCATCCTCGGAAAGCTTGTCGATATTGAGTGTCCAATTGACATGTTTGGATGGCTCGATAAAAACCCGCTCTGTAGGCCCTTCGAAACGGAGATACGGATCAGACACCACAAGCCGACCGTTACGGTTAGTGTCAATAACAGGCGGCGACACTTCACAGGCGATGCGGCCTCGGTTCTCTACCCTCACGATCATTTGATGCGCGGGTAAGTCCGAGCCTGTGTATCGCTCCCTATAGATCATCATCACAGGATACGGTCCACTCTGGCGATGAATTATCAGCATGAGTTTTTGATTCCGAGCGGCAACTCGATAAGTGATTATCGCTGTAACTAGGCTTCCAATGGCAGCGAGCGCCGCCCACTGCCCAGAAGTTAGCCACCACACGGTTTCGCTCATATTGAAATCTTCTCATAACCTACGGGCTTTTCATCTTTGTCGCAGCTTCGTGTATATCTATGAGATTCCCGCAAGAGCACGCCTTGTCCACTGGTTATTTCTGTTGGTGTGGTCAAATATGCGCACTTTTAGCTGGGGTGGAGTGGGTAGCGGTAGTGCATACGCGAAGATCTCTGAGTCAAAGGGCGAACATTGGGGGTATTTTACGAACCTTTGCCCCTGTTAGTCGTAGTGCTGGATAAGCTCAATTAATGACTTCTAGGGGTCGCCGCAGAAAACGGAAAAAATCGTACGGTAAGGGTGGGCTGAGTCCAGTGGTCACTGGAAGCCACACAGAGCCTGTCTGTAAGCGGGTCCACCACCGGACAAGCACGTTCCGGACCTGCATCAGGGTAAAGTTAGTCCCGCCACCGTCCCGTAAGACCTGTCCGGTGATTCGACCGGTGAAGGGACGTTATATGGAACACTAGACCGCATGGCTAACATACTGGTCGGCTACGCACGTGTATCCACGGAAGAGCAAGATCTCACTGTCCAGCGTGACGCACTGGATGCTCTTGGGGTTGAGTCGAAAAGAATCTATGTGGATCACGGATTTACCGGCCGAAACAAGAACCGGGCCGGACTCCGCGAAGCCCTGGCCGCTTGCCGGGCCGGGGATACCTTCGTCGTGACCAAGCTGGACCGCCTGGCCCGTTCTGTGCGGGACGCCCACGAAATAGCAGACGACCTCGCCAGCCGTGAAATCAAACTCAACATCGGTGGTTCCGTCCACGACCCCACCGACCCAATGGGCAAACTGCTGTTCAACGTGCTGGCGATGATCGCTGAGTTCGAAGCAGACCTCATCAGCATGCGCACCCGCGAAGGAATGAAGATTGCCAAGGCCAAGGGCCGACTCCGCGGAAAACAACCAAAGCTCTCCGTCAAACAGGAAACCCATCTTGTCAAACTCCACACCGCTGGCGAGCACACCATGAGCGAGCTGGCCGAACTGTTCTCCGTCGGCCGATCCACTGTCTACCGGGCCATTGAACGCGCCGAGCGCAAGAAGATCGATGCAATCACACCCTGACCTGTATAGGGCCACCTTCGAAAGCTGACATCCGGTCACAGCATCCCCGATTCTCCTTTTTTCATTTGTTATCGAGAGGAACACCAATGCCGCGTCGTTCGATCTGGTCTGCGGCTGAGCGCGAAAGTCTGCTCGCGCTGCCCGCTGATGAGGATGAGTTGATCCGGCAGTACGCGTTCAGCGAATCCGATCTGGCAATGATCCGCCAGAGACGCGGTGACACGAACCGTTTGGGCGTTGCTGCGCAGTTGAGTTTGTTGCGTTTCCCCGGCCAAGGTCTATCGGCTGAGGCCGATGTCCCCGCAGTGTTGTTGGATTGGATCGGACGGCAACTCGGCATCGATCCGACCTGCTGGCCGGAGTATGCCGCACGGGAAGAAACCCGCCGTGAGCATCTGCTTGAGCTTCGTACATACCTTGGCTTGGGGCCTTTCGGTCTCACCGATTACAGGAAGGCCTTGCAGTCAGCCACGGAATTGGCCTTACAGTCCGACAAGGGCATCGTGCTGGCCGGTAGCGTGCTCGAGGCCCTACGCCGACAACGCATCGTGATTCCGTCCTTGGACGTCATCGAACGTATCTGCGCCGAAGCCATCACGCAGGCCAACCGCCGCATCTACGCAGTCTTGACGGATTCCCTGACCACCGAGCACCGACGACGGTTGGACTCTCTGCTCAAACGCCGGGAAGACAGTAAGTCCACCCGGCTTTCCTGGCTGCGCCAGTCGCCGGTCAGACCGAACTCACGGCACATGCTCGAACACCTCCAGCGTCTGAAAGCCTGGCTGGAGCTGGAGCTGCCTGCCGGCATTGAACGCCAGGTTCACCAGAACCGCCTGCTCAAGATCGCCCGCGAGGGAGGGCAGATGACGCCGTCAGATCTGGCCAAGTTCGAGCCACAACGCCGTTATGCGACGTTGGTGGCTGTGGCCACGGAGAGCACGGCTACCGTCATCGATGAAGTCATCGACCTGCACGACCGCATCATCGGCAAGATCTTTAATACAGCCAGACACCGGCACCAGCAACAATTTCAGGCCTCCGGAAAGGCGATCAACGACAAGGTCCGCCTCTATGGGCGCATTGGCAAAGCACTGCTGGACGCCAAGGAAAGCGGTATAGACCCCTACACCGCGATCGAGAAGGTTATTTCTTGGGAGGCCTTTACGGCCAGCGTTGGCGAGGCACAGACACTCGCCCGCCCTGGGGATTTTGATTTCCTGCACCACATCAGCGAAAGCTACACAACGGTGCGCCGCTACGCTCCGGAATTCTTGGCCGTGCTCAAATTCAGGGCAGCCCCTGCCGCCAAGGATGTGCTCGAGGCCATCGAGGTACTGCGGACTATGAACAAGGACAATACCCGCAAGGTGCCGGCGGATGCGCCGACCAGATTCATCAAACCTCGTTGGGCAAAACTGGTCGTCACCGATGAAGGAATTGACCGGCGGTACTACGAGCTATGCGCGCTGTCGGAGCTGAAGAACGCGCTGCGTTCCGGTGATGTCTGGGTACAGGGATCACGCCAATTCAAAGATTTCGAGGAGTACCTCGTTCCGGCAGGAACGTTCACCGAGCTGAAGGCCACCGGCGCCTTGCCAGTGGCGATAGACACCGATTGCGATCAGTACCTGCACAACCGACTTTCACTGCTGGAGCAGCAATTGGCAGTGGTTGACGGTTTGGCTGGGAGCGGCGGTCTACCCGATGCCATCATCACCGCTTCCGGGTTGAAGATCACCCCGCTCGATGCTGCCACCCCCGATGCGGCGCAGACACTGATCGAACTGACAGCGGCACAGCTGCCGCGGGTGAAGATCACTGACATGCTCATGGAGGTGGATGAATGGACCGGGTTCACCCGCCACTTCACCCACTTGAAGACCGGTGACACGGCGAAGGATAAGAAACTCCTGCTGACTGCGATCCTGGCTGATGGAATTAACCTCGGGCTGACCAAGATGGCCGAATCCTGCCCCGGAACCACCTATGCCAAACTGTCCTGGCTGCAGGCCTGGCACATCCGGGACGAAACTTACTCCACCGCACTGGCCGAACTGGTCAATGCCCAATCCCGCCAATCCCTCGCCGGACATTGGGGCGACGGTACCACCTCGTCCTCAGACGGCCAGCGCTTCAAGGCCGGCGGCAGGGCCCAAAGTACTGGCCATGTAAATCCCAAATACGGCACGGAACCGGGGCGGATGTTCTACACCCACATCTCGGATCAGTACTCGCCCTTCAGCGCCAAGGTCGTCAACGTCGGCGTCCGCGACTCGACCTATGTCCTTGACGGTCTGCTCTACCATGAGGCAGATCTGCGCATCGAGGAACACTACACGGACACGAACGGGTTCACCGACCACGTGTTTGGCCTGATGCATCTGCTTGGCTTCCGCTTCGCTCCACGCATCCGCGACCTAGGCGAGACCAGGCTATATATCCCCGCATCGAATACCGCCTACGGTGCACTGAACCCCCTGATCGGTGGCACCCTCAATACCAAGGCGATCCGAACCCATTGGGATGAGATTCTGCGGTTGTCCACGTCCATCAAACAAGGCACGGTGACCGCCTCTCTGATGCTGCGCAAGCTTGGCAGCTACCCACGCCAAAACGGCCTTGCGGTCGCCCTGCGCGAACTGGGACGGATCGAACGAACTCTATTCATCTTGGACTGGCTCCAAAGCGTCGAACTCCGCCGCCGCGTCAACGCCGGACTAAACAAAGGAGAAGCACGCAACGCCCTCGCCAGGGCTGTGTTCTTTAACCGCCTCGGCGAAATCCGGGACCGTGGATTCGAGCAACAGCGCTACCGCGCCAGTGGACTGAACCTCCTCACAGCCGCCATTGTGCTCTGGAACACCGTCTACCTCGAACGAGCCACAAACGCAGTCGCCAGCCACGATCCGGAATTCGACGACGCGCTCCTGCAATATCTCTCACCACTGGGTTGGGAACACATCAACCTCACCGGTGACTACACCTGGCGCAACAACGCCAAACTGGGAACAGGCAAATTCAGGCGCTTGCGCCCCGCCAAGCGTCCTTAGCGTACGATATATTCCGTTTTCTGCGGCGGCCCCGAGTTCTCCCACTCACCAAGAGCGGCGCGCGTGGTACGCAGCCGCGCAAGATGGCTGTCATGGTCAGCCTCACCCCTGCCGATGAAATCGACGTTGAGGTGCGGGAAATCGCGCGAAAAACAGAGCATGCCCGCATCGAGGGAATTTACATTGACCAGCTCGCCAGGGCGGCGCTGGCCATCGACTATGACGGCCCCACGGCGCTAAACCCGCGCTACTGGCACTAACCGAATAGTACTATTACCGTTGCTTTTTAATAGCGGTGATAGTACTATTAGAGTTATAATAAACATCGAAAGGGAATCATGAGCGACAAGAAGAAATTGCCTATGGCCTGGCCGCATATGGTTGTATCCCTACTCTGCGCCGGCGTGGCCGCAGGTGCAATCGTTGCCCTCTGGCTCGGGCGGATGGAGCGCGGGGAAACGTTTGCTGTCATGGTTTACTGCTTCATCATTTCTGGCATAGAATTCTGGGCTTTCAACAAGATTGCGGATCGCCGCCAGGCTGAAATCGCAGATCGCCTCTATCGGGACGACGAGTCCATGCCATAGACGCAACCCATACCGCGAGGCGTCTAAATCTTGGCCATATAGTACTATTACCGTTGCATTTCGGTAGCGGTGATAGTACTATTAGAGTTAGAGGAAATCACCCGGAGCACTAACCAGGAGGCGAGTCGCATGGTCACCGTGTACACCACCGGGCCAGACTGCATTCGATGCAAGATGACCAAGGGCGTCATGACCAAGAAGGGCCTCGAATTCGTCGAGGTGGACATTCGGCAGAACGCCGCAGCTCGCGAGTACGTCACCGAGGAGCTGGGTTACTCCGAGGCCCCGGTGTGCGTCGTGGAGGACGGTACGGGCGAGGACCATTGGTCCGGCTTCCGCCCCGATAACATCAGCCGGCTGGTCACCCTGACCAGGAGTGGAGAGTGATCCAGGGCACTTGACCCGGGGTAACTCTGATAGTACTATTAGAGTTAGAAAGAATGGAAGGAGCTGAGTTATGAAGCAGCAGATCATCACCCCCTACGACACGGGGGAGCGGCTGGAGCCGAAGGCCTGGCATGTGCAGCCCCGGAACCTCCCAAGCGAGGAGGAGGCCGAGCGCTATGGGCGCGTGGACTTCGACGACGACGAGGGGCGTACGGTTCTCACGGCCCACGTCGAGCGGACACCGATCGGCTACGCCGTGCGCATCGAGAATGTCGCGGAACCCGTTACCGTGACGATCGCGGCAGCAGAGTAACCACCAAGCGGCCCTGATAGTACTATTACCGTTAGGGTCGCTCCGAAAGGAGAAGCAATGCAGACCATCACCGTTCACCGCCTGGCGGACCTGCGCGTCGGGGGACCGCATCTTGAGCCATGGGGGCCGCGCGTACCGCACGCCGCTGCGCGTGACCAACAGCCTGGGACCCATTGAATTCGGCTCGCCCGTCCGGGGCGTGCTGGTCGAAAACCCCAATCCATCCAGCGGCATCGAGTGGGTCCTGTACCTCTCGCAGATGGACGGGCGTCCGATGGAAGTCGAGCGCTACTAGCCCTTGCCAATCAAATAACCCTGATAGTACTATTAGAGTTACACAATGAAGGAAAAAATCATGAGCCACATCACCCAAACCGGCAACCTGGCCGCCACCCCCGAACTGCGCCAAGGGGAGCGCGGCGCATACACCTATGCCCGCGTCATCGTCACCGACAGGCTGCGCCAGGAGGACGGCAGTTACGCCGACGGCTCAGCCATCGCCTACGACGTCGCCGTAAGTGGTGACCAGGCAACGAACCTTGTCGCCGCCGCGCAGGAGTCCGGCAACATCCGCGTGATGTTCTCGGGGCGCTATCGCGTCACCGAATACAAAGGCCAACAGAGAACCCGGATCAAGCACGAAGTGAACGCCGACGAGGTGGCCGTCAGCTTGCGCGGCCAGACAGTCACCGCAACCCGCAACAGCCGCAGCAGCGACTAGGGCAGACTGACGCCTAACCCGTCAGGGGTGCGCGGCTGGCAAGCTTCGCACCCCTGACAGTACTATTAGCACTATTGGAGGTAATACAGTGACCGCTCAAATTTTCGCCCTCTGCAATCAGAAGGGCGGCGTCGGTAAATCGACGACCACCTTCCACCTGGCACGTTCCGGAGTGCTCCGAGGCCTACGGGTGCTCGTGGTCGACAACGACCCCCAGGGCAACCTCACCGCCGTAGCTGCCGCAGAACCAGTAAGCGAGGACCAGGCCGGACTAGCCGACGCGCTCAGCTCCCGCGCATCCGAGACCGTGCGCGACGTCATCGTGCCCGGCATTTGGCCCGGCCTCGACGTCGTACCCACCTCCGGCGTCACGCTTGGCACGGTGCGCGATGAACTGGTGATTGCCGGGGCAGGCCGCGAGGGCCGCCTCAGGGAAGCCCTGGCCACCGTGGCGGAGGACTACGACCTAATCCTGATCGACTGCGCCCCAAGCCTGGACCAGCTCACCATCAACGGGCTGACCGCAGCCCACGGGGTCCTAGTTGTCACGCACTCGAAACAATGGAGCCTCAGCGGCCTGTCCCAGCTCCTTGACACCATCGAGAGCGTGCGCGGCTACTACAACCCGTCGTTGACGGTGGCGGGCGTGCTCGTCAACCAGCACGAGGAACGAACCGTCAGCGGTCAAACGTGGCTCGATGAGCTGCACACGGCAGCAGAAGCCCGCGGCCTGCGCGTGTTGACCCCACCGATCCCCAAGCGCGTCGTTATCGCAGACGCCACCGAGGCCGCGCGCGGCCTCGACGAATGGGGGAGCGCCGAAGCGACCACGCTGGCCACCCTCTACAGCAAACATCTGGCCACCATCGAAGGAGTCAAGCCATGACCCGCCCCACCCCGCGCAAATCATCCCTTGCCGGTTCAAGCCCCGTCACCCCACCTCAACCAGCTGCACAGGCAGACCCAGTGCCCGCGGCCAGCGTGCCGGCCGCCCCAGCTACCGCAACGCGGGCAGTGGCGCCGAAGCCGGCCGACGGCAAAAAGAAGTACCCACATAAAGTCTCGTTTTACCAAGACCCCGAGGACACCGCCCGAGTGCGCGGTGCCATCCTTTACACGATGACCACCGAGGGAAACCGCAACCTGTCCCAGTTCGTCAACCGCGCCGTGATGGCCGAGGTTGAGCGCCTGGAAGCCAAATACAACAACGGCGAGCCCTTCCCATCGGTGGGAGCCCGCGAGATGCCCCAGGGCGGCGCGGCGGCCGCAGGGTCCGAGGACTAGGCCATGCGGGCGCACGCGGCCGCCGCAGTGGCCTTGGCTGCCCTGCTAGCCGGATGCGCTTCGACGCCTGAGGAACCCGCGACCGCCCTCGTCGCCCTCGGCCCGGCCCTGGAATTCCAGGTAGAGCATGCCCGCACTGCCGACGAGCAGCGCACGGGCCTCGCTGGCCGGTCCGAGCTGTCGGAGGATCAAGGCATGCTGTTTTCATTCGCCAGCCAATCAGAACGCCAAGTATGGATGGCCGGAATGAAATTCCCGCTCGACGTCGCCTGGATCGCGGATCACCGCGTGATCGCTGTACAGACCCTTGAACCCTGTACCGAGGTCGAACAAGATCGCTGTCCGCGCTGGACGTCTCCCAACGACGTCGACGCGCTGTTAGAAGTCCGGGCGGGTGCCCTCGCAGGCATCGACGCCGGAACCGTCGTGACCATCCGAGAGGAAACCCCGTGAGTGCCACCGACCCCGCACTGACCCCAGCGCAGCCCGACACCAGGCCCGACTACATCGCCCAAGCCATTGCCGCACTCACCGCCGCAGCGCGCACGACACGCACCATCGGTGCGGGAACCGATAACGAGCACACCGAACCGGCCGACTTTGGAGAGATCGCCTGTCACGTCATCACGAGCGTGGCGGCCAACCTCGGAGGCGTTGATACGCTGCTGGCCGGTCGCCCCGGCTCCTGGGAAGCCGACTACGTCCGGCAGATCGTCCACAGCACCACCCCCGAGGACGAGCTGTTGACCTGGCGGACCGAGCCGGTGCGCATGCACCTCGATATTGAGGGCGTGTTCTACGACTTCGGTCTGGAACAACTGTGGGACGAAGAATCAGGACAGGCTATCAAGCACGAACAGGACGACAGTCTCACCGAGGAACAGGTGGCCCGCGCTGACGCCATCGCCGCGAGTATCGACCGGCTCTGGAAGCAGGATCAGGCCGCGTACCGTGAGGCCTATCTGGCCTCGATCCGCCATGAGCTGACCAGGCGCGGGCTCACCGTCGAGGTGGAAGCCATCGACGAGCCCGCCGACACTCTCACCTGGGAGCCGTTCGCCGACGAGCTGCACGAGCTCGCCCGAAAAAACACGCCCTTGCCGATGACCGGAGAAGTCCCGGACTGGACCGAGGGCACCCCGGCCGACGCGCTGCGCCGGGCCGGTCTGACCTACACCGCCCGCGCGCAGGACGCCATCTAAGCGCGCTGCAACAGAAAGCTGCGAGGAAGGAAATAATGAACGATCCCGAAGCTGTCGATGATCTGATCACCGATCTTCCAGAATGGGCGACGACCGAAGAAATCGCCGATCTAATGCGTGTTAAGCCGCAAACCGTTCTGAAATGGAACAAGGAATATGGGCTTAAGGCCGTTTCGATCGGTGCTAGGGTGCGGCGCTACCGGAAGAAGGATGTCAGGGACTTTTTGCTCACCAGTGACGACAACGACGAATAGCCTCAGGCTGCTTTCACGGTCAGTAGCTCACGCCAGTGCGTGGTGTACCGCGGACTCATCATCTCCCGCCGCATCTCCCACGCCGGCCCCTGCTGTAGTCCAGCCCGACCTAAACCGATGGACTTCACACCGTGTTCAGAACGAATCTGCTGAATCAACGGGCCAATCTGTTTCGCCTCATGGGGTGGCTTGTGAAAAAGTAGAATATCCGACGCTAAGGTTTTGTCGAGCGCCGTAGTGGCCTGTATTTGCCTGGTTTGATCTTGTTGGTAACCCGGAAGAGATCCGGGCTGCACGCCAAGCCTTCGAACGCTCATGGGGGCGCTGGAACTTCGTCCGCACGCTCGCCAGCGTCGTGGCGCTCGGCTGCCTTGTCATCGCGGAGATTTCAATATAGTCAGACGCCTCCAGGTCGAGGGCTGTCATGCCGGTGTGTAGTCAGGCAGGTCAATGTCGGACGCTTTGCTGAACTGTTTCTCCATGAAGCCTCGCATAGGCCAGCGTGTTGCCCACGACATCGACGCCTGCATGAACCGGATCGCAAGAGCCGTCATCGGCGCATATCCGCCAGGCCCGCCCGCAAGCTGCTGCGCACCCTCGACATACGGGCGAACGAGGCGATCGTACGCCGCGAACGCAGCGGCATGGTCGCTTCCGTCTCCGAGTTCTCCGGCGAGCACATAGGCGCCCACCAGCGCGACGCTGGTGCCGAGCCCGCTGAGCGGGGTCGGACAGGCGGCTGCATCCCCGATCAGGGCAATGCGGCCATTCCACCAGCGAGACAGTTGAACCTTCCCCATCTCATCGAACGAGAAATCCGATGCCGAGCGCGCGGCCTCGAGCAGCCGCGGAACATGCCATCCGACACCACCGAACCGATCTTCCAGGAGTGCGATCTGGGAGGCGCGGTCGCGTCGGTCGTGGCCGACCCTCTCTCCGGGGCGGGTACGAAAGCTCAGCGCTGCTTTGGACTCACTTGGCTGGCTCCCGGGCCTGATCGAGGCCACGAGTCCGCCGGTGTGGTTGTACAACTGATACCAGTTGTCGAGTTCTTCGAACGCCGGAGCGGTGAACCATGCCGTGTACAGCCCGAGCGGATGGACGAAGTCCTCTTCCCGCCCAAAAGCGGCCGTCCGAACTGCCGAATGTAAGCCGTCGGCGCCGATGACGAAATCGAAACGCTGTGGGCGTGCGCCACGGAACGTGACATTCACGTAGTTCGAACTCTGCGCGAGCTCGGTGATGGTGTCGTTGAAGATCCACTCGATACCGTCACCGAGCTGTTGGTAGAGCAGGTCGACGAGATCGCCGCGGAGGATCTCGATCTCCGAGATGAATCCTTCTCCGCCGAACGCATCCGTCGGCATGGCGGCGCGTGTCTGGCCGTGTGCGTCGACCCAGGACATGCCCGCCTGCTCGAGGCCGATCGCACGCGCCCCATTGAGCAGCCCCATACGGTCGATGACTGTGCGTCCGGCGCCGCGCAGGTCGACGGCTTGACCGCCGGGCCGTGGGCTGGGAGCGATCTCGACGATCGTGACGGAGAATCCGTGCCTTCGAAGCCAGTAGGCGCATGCCAGTCCTGCGATGCTTGCGCCAGAGATGAGTACTCGTCGTTCATTCATATTCATGACGCCAAACCTAAGGAAGGCCTGAGATGGTGAGCAAGCTCGTACTAGTACAGCGATGCTGAGACCTGCTCCACTGTGACGGAATGGCAAGGTTCTCATCGCTTGCCAACGCTGGTGTTCTAGTACAGGATGGCAAGGGTGGGAACGTCATCTGCGGAGATCGCTGCCGAGCTGCGGGCGCAGATATTTGCTGGAGAATTGCGGCCCGGGGAGATGCTTCCTTCTGCCAGGGAGATCACTGGTACGTGGAATGTCGCAATTGCAACGGCCAGTCGTGTGCACGCACTACTGCGATCCGAGGGACTGGCGACACCGGTGCCCGGTGTCGGAACGGTCGTCGCGACAACGGCACCAGGGGCAAGGGGTGGGCGCAGCTCACGAGACGCACCCCAGCACCCACAACGGCGGCAGCATGTGCAGCGTCCGGTGCCGGAAGCAGATGATGCCGTTGCGGAACGCATCGTAACTGCCGCTGTTTCCATCGCCGATGTCGAGGGTATTGACTCGCTTTCGATGCGGAGGGTCGCGAATGTGGTCCATATGGGGTCGGCCACGCTATATCGGTTCTACCCGAGCCAGGAACATCTGCTTTTCGCGATGATGGATCGTGCGCTTCGCGATTGGTCTGCGGGTGATGAAGTCGGGACCTGGCGTGAAGATCTGATCCGCGGACATCGAGAGCTGTGGCGAGTGTTCCGACGGCATCCGTGGCTTGCTCCGCAGCTTTCCGTCACACGCCCGCAATTAGTGCCCGCAGCACTCGTCTTCGCAGAGTGGGTGATTCGAACACTCACTCGGGCGGGTATCAGTGCCGAAGAAGCGATGGAGACGCACATTCTGCTCTTCACGCAGGCGCGAGGCACGGCAATTTTGCTCGAGCCCGAAACAGAGGCAGAATCTATCACCGGTGTCGATGCAGATACCTGGATCGATGAGCGTATCGACAAACTCGAGCAACTCAGTTCGAATGAGAACCACGCCGCGCTGAAATCCTTGATCGGCTCGGGTTATGCCCTCGATCTTGATCGTGCCTATGAGCGCGGTCTGGCGCTTATGGTGGACGGGATCTTTTCCCGTCTCGCGCGAACCCGCTGAGCGTCGAATGAGGTCACGATTCGCTCGAGGTCAATGACGCTGTGCGGGAGTGAGAGAATCCGTCGATCAGTGCTGTCAGGCCGAAATCGAATTCCCGGTCGCGTTCAGGAACGCTCGCATTGCCGACCTCTGCGGTTTGCTCCTCCAGTACGACACCGACGGTGTATCGGCTGACCGCGATGAGCATGCTGATGGCTGTCTGTTCATCGAATCCCTGAGACACGAGAAGCCCGACTTGCTGACCGGAAGCCTCAGCTCCTTCGTCGGTGTCGTCGCCGGATGGTCTGCGGTGGTGCTCAGCGTGGAGACGCGCACCGTCACGGACCGCGTGTAGTGCGTGGCGGAAACTTCTTGCGTTTCGCAAGAGAAATGCGTCCCATTTCTCGTCGGACTCGGGGAAGGAAGCGTGATGCTCTCGGTCAAGCACGTCGCTCGCCAGCGCTGCGAGGAGTTCGGCCTTCGTGCGGAAGTGCCAGTAGAGGCCGGGCTGCTGTACCTGTAAGTGAGCCGCCAGCGCGCGAGTGGTGAAGCCATCGAGCCCAGTCTCGTCGAGCACCTGCCGGGCCCCGAGCAACACGGACGTGCGGTCGAGACGCTTCCGGTGGTGAGTCATAGTTGCACTTTATCATCGATAACTTTATCTTAGATAAAGTGACTGCTCGCTACTCTCATCTGACTGCTCGCTACTCTCATCGTGGAATCCTGACAGCCGTGCTCATCACGGCGACCCTCGATGCTGCAGGGCTGGGCCTCGTGATGCCGATCTTGCCTACCCTTCTCGACCAGGTCGGTGCCCCCGACGACATGATCCCACTGCACGTCGGACTACTGACAGCGCTCTATGCGATCATGCAGTTTCTTTGCGCCCCGATCCTTGGCCGACTCTCTGACCGTTTCGGACGCCGCCGCGTGCTTGTCGCCTCCCTCGCAGGCGCGACGATCGACTACCTCGTGCTCGCACTGACGGACACGCTGTGGGTCTTTTACCTCGCCCGCGCGGTTGCAGGCATTACCGGCGCCACGAACGCCGTCACCGCGACGGTGATCGCCGACATTACTCCGCCGGATCAGCGCGCAAAACGCTACGGGTGGCTCGGCGCATGCTACGGCGGTGGCATGATCGCGGGTCCCGCCATTGGCGGTCTTTTCGGCGGGGTCTCACCGCATCTGCCATTCCTCGTCGCCGCCGCGCTCGCCGGAATCACCCTCGTACTCAGCGCGAGTCTTCTGCGTGAGACGCGGCCACCGGGCAGCAACGGCTCGCACGCACAGCAACCCGGTACGGCGAAGCGAACCGCAGTGCCGGGGATGCTTATCCTTCTCGCAGTCTTCGGCATCGTGCAGTTCATCGGCCAAGCACCAGGCTCCACCTGGGTGCTCTTCACGCAGCAGCGCCTCGACTGGAACCCCGTCGAAGTCGGCGTTTCGCTATCCATCTTCGGAATGGTGCAAGTATTCGTGCAGGCGGCACTGACCGGACGCATCGTGTCCCGGATCGGCGAGACCCGGGCGATCCTCGTCGGTATCGCCGCAGACGCCATTGGGCTCATCGGCCTTGCCCTCATCGCCAGCACATGGGCGATGCTACCGATCCTCGCAGCGCTCGGACTCGGCAGCATCACGTTGCCCGCACTGCAGACGCTGCTCTCGAGACGCGCGCCCGAGCAGCAGCAGGGACGCCTGCAGGGAACACTTGCAAGCCTGAACAGCCTCACCTCGATCATCGGCCCGGTCACCTTCACCGGCATTTTCGCACTCACCCGAACGAATGCAGACGGCACCCTCTGGATCTGCGCCGCAGCGCTCTACGTTCTCTGCGCCCTCCTGATGATCCGTGAGACATGCGCCTCACGGCGATCTCGATAACCGCGCTAAGGTGCCATCCCGATGCGACGGGATCGCTCTGCCACCAGTCAAGTCTCCCGTAGCCGGTATGAGCTGACAAGCACGGATATGGTGACTCGCTCGGGCAGGTCGTCGTCCGAGACCTCTGCCGGGGTGATGTGCCGCGCACTCGGCGTCATTCCGAGCAGATCGCGAGCCGTTTGCGGTTCAATCTCTGCGATGTAGCCGACGTGTTGATCTCGCTCCTGTTCGAAGAACGGTGCCAGGGCGTCATGCAGGCGTTGCTCCTTGGAAACATCGATAGTCACCGAGTCGGGCACATCGCGGCGCAACTCGGCCAGGTGGTCGACCGTCGGACGCACCACGATCAGGCTGCCGTTCGGGCGGAGGACCCGGTGAAACTCGCCGGGGTTGCGCGGAGCGAACATGTTCAGCACAGCATCCACCGACTGGTCGGCCAACGGATACGGGCGGAACACGTCCCAGCTCGCTGCGGCTGCTCGCTCGTGGACGCGCGCAGCGACCCGCAGCGCACGCACCGAGGAGTCAAGCCCCAGGCCGCGAGCCCCGGTCACTTTGTCGAGCGCACCGGCGAGGTAGTAGCCGGTACCACAGCCAACATCGAGAACTATGCCATCACGAGGGATCGTATGAGACACCATCGTCGAGACGGCCCGGCGTATCGGCTCGTAGGCGCCGGTCGCGAGGAAACGTTCTCGAGCTTGGATCATCGGCGCATCATCCCCGCTGATCGCATTAGTCCCAGACAGTAGGCTGACGTAGCCGTGCCGAGCGATGTTGAAGGTGTGTCGCTGACGACAACGCAGTGCCCCCGGTGTCAGTTCGAGGCGACCGGCGCAGATCGGGCACCGGAGTGAGTCACGGATAGCGCTGAGGCCAGGTGCGGCCAGGGCTGACATGATGGTCTACCTCTCTTCGGTCGAACGACGGTGTCAAAGACGATCTCGGCCTTCTGGGGGCGAGACAACGACTCTCACACAGTCATCGGCGGTCTTGTGGGATCCGGAGTTGGAAAGTTGGTTGAAGTCTTAGGAGCCGTCTTGCACATTTACGGGTACAGGACTGCCTTACACGGGGTATCCGTAGCGAAGTAGCAAGCTATAGACTTAGGTCCCCTAAGTCGCTTTGTCCTCGACTTCGTGTCGAGGATGGGGCACACTGGAGGTGTGGTCCCCGCACAAGGCGGGGTCGCTGCGCTGGGCCGAAAGAAGGTGATCCCGTTGGGTGACGAACAGACTCCCACAGGTCGCTTGTTCGCGCGCCGACGTCGTGCCAACGTCGAAGGCGGACGGCAGCACCATCACAAGGTGAAGGTGACGCCGGAAGAAGAAGGCATGCTGCTTCGGCTGGCCGAGGCGCAGCACGTGACCATCCCTCGCCGGTGCTGTTGCAAAGTTGGGGCAGTAGGAAGACCGGCGTGGAATAATCAGGTCCATGGGCATCTTCTCCGGTCGGCAGTTCCCTCGTGAAATCATCCTGTGGGCGGTGCGGTGGTACTGCCGCTACGGCGTGAGCTATCGCGACCTCGAAGAGATGATGACCGAGCGGGGAGTGCCGGTCGATCACACCACGATCTACCGCTGGGTCCAGAAATATGCTCCTGAGCTGGATAAGAAGACCCGGTGGTATCGGCAAGTTCCTGACTGGCAGGCCAGGTCCTGGCGGGTGGATGAGACCTATATCCGGGTCGGGGGAAAGTGGTGCTACCTCTATCGGGCAATCACCGCCGGTGGCCAGACCCTGGACTTCTACCTCTCCCCGAAGAGAAACGTCGCGGCGGCGAAGCGTTTCCTGGCGAAGACGCTGCGGTCGAATAAATCGGCAGGCTATCCGCGGGTGATCAGCACCGACAAGGCCCCCTCACTCGCCAGGGCAATCTCTGAGCTGAAGGCGGAAGGCGTCTGTCCATCGACGGTCGAGCATCGTCGGGTGAAATACCTCAACAACGTCATTGAAGGCGACCATGGTCGGTTAAAGCGGATCCTGGGGCCGAAAGGCGCATTCAAAAACCGAACGTCTGCCTACCGGACGTTGAAAGGGATGGAGGCGATGCACTCATTGCGGAAGGGGCAGGGCACGATGTTTGCCTATGGTCACCCGAATCCGGATGCAGTGATTGTTAGCCGGGTATTCGAGACGGCCTGACAACACAGGCACATAGCGTTGATCACACAATAAAAACGGAGCCTTCTTGGCTCCCGCCCCAAGTTGCAACAGCACCACACCTGGATAGGCCACCCGGGCGCTCGGGATGGGCTTATTAGAGGCCGAAGGCGCCGCCGCTGACGAGGATGAAGATGCCCAGGCCGATCAGGACGATCGGGAACAGCACGTGCTCCCAGCGCTCAAGGACTTCTGCGATGGGCGGGCGGGTGGCCACGAACTTTGCCAGCAGGACCAGGCCTGCCACCAGGACGAGGAAAACGATGCAGTAGATGATGACGGCGGCAGTGTCCACGTTGAGGAAGACCGGGACGTAGACGCCGATATTGTCGCCACCGTTGGCAAACGTCACACCGGCGACGGTCAGCACACCCACCTTTTTCCCGGCGATCTTCGCATCATCATCGTCGTCATCATCGCTTCGCCAGGCCTGCCAGGCCGCCCATAGTCCCAGGGCCAGGGGAATTAGTCCGAAGTACGGGATCGCCTCAGCAGGTAGGAATGCTCCTGCCCCCAGCGTGACCAGGACTGCGGCCGCGAGGATGCCCATGAAGCCGAGGTACTGACCAGCCAGAATCCGAAGCGTGGTCCCTTTTTGCCCCGCCCCGCGGGCAAAAAACAGCGAGAGCACGATGATGTCGTCGATATTGGTGGCGATAAACAGACCAATCGCCGACAGTAGACCGGTTACCACTACGCACTCTCCTGTCCAGTGACACACCCAGGTACGGCGCATCCGGCGTCGATGCATTCGGCGTTGTCATCGACGGCCAGGGTGATATCCAGCAACGCGTTCAACGCCTGCGCCAGATGAGCATCAACGATCTCGTAGCGGGTCTGTCGCCCCTGCGGTTCGGCGACAACAATTCCGCAGTCCCTCAGGCAGGCGAGATGGTTCGACACGTTCGAGCGCGTCAGTTCCAGATCCTGGGCGAGAGCGGCCGGGTAGGCCGGCCCCTCCAGCAGCGCCAGGAGAATGCGGGAACGAGTCGGATCCGCCATGGCCCGACCCAACCGGTTCATCACGTCTAGATGAGAAGCAATAGTCAGCATGTGCTGAACTATACAGCTGTTGCTGAACTAACTTCGACATGGGGTGGCGTCGTTGCCAGAGGTCGTCTGCACTTTCAGGCTGAGGCCTTCACTGCGCAGGAAGGAAGCGGCTGCCTAGTTGGCGGTGTTCCCGACGTGATTTAAAGGTGAGGGCTATTGCCGGCAGCTTCCGGCCCAGGCCAGTGGCGGCCCACGTACCGATCAAGGTGTCCCACTTCCAAGGAAGTGGAACACCCTTAATGAAACCAAGTGAAAATACATAGCCCCAGGACGAAACTGTTCCACAAGCTATTCCAACGAACTGACTCACGAAACCTGCTGCAGAATAGACTTCCGGTACGCTGTAGGTCATGGATATTGGTTACGCCCGGGTTTCCACCGCAAAACAAGACCTCGACCGCCAGATCGACGCGCTACGCAAAGAAGGTGTTGCGGATAAATATATTTACGTCGATAAGAAATCCGGATCCACCACGAATCGGCCCGGACTCCAGCAAGCCCTGGAGCAAGCCCGCGAGGGAGATGTCATCGTCGTCCACACCCTCGACCGGCTGGGCCGCACCGTCCGTGACACCCTTAACCTGATCCATGACCTTCAGGAGCGTGAGGTCGGGGTGCGCACCTTGGCCGATCCCATCAAGGTCGATTCCTCGAACCCGAATGATCCGATGGCCCAACTATCAGTGGTGATCCTCTCGCTGTTCGGGCAGATGGAACGCACCTACGCCGTTGAACGCGCGGCCCATGCCCGGGCCGTGGCCGAGGCCAAGGGAAAGCGCGTGGGCCGGCCCAGTGTGGTGGACCCGGACAAACTCCGATACGCAGAACATCTGCGCAACGAAGGGTATTCAATGAGCAAGATCGTGGAGAAGACCGGCATCACCCGCTCCAGTCTCTACCGGCACCTGCCACCCCGGCCGGTGGAAACCCACACCGCCGCAGACATCCCTGACGCCTCACACCCCACCTTGGGGTGACGGTTGGTGAACAGGACTTCTGACACTTGTCGTCTTGTGCACGCGGGTAGTGACCAGATAGTGGTCAGAAGGCGCGTGCACAGCCCTGCTCACCACATCGTGTTTGTTCAATCGCCTTCTGACCCTGACAACGATATTTTTTCGATGCGTGTCACGTAAATGATCGTATAAGTGATGGGAGAACACTATGGCACTGATTGGGTATATGCGGGTCTCGAAGTCGGATGGATCGCAGACGACGGATCTGCAACGCGACGCCCTCATCGCGGCCGGGGTGGATCCGGGGCATCTCTACGAGGACCGGGCGTCAGGCAAGCAAGAAGACCGCCCACACCTGGATGCCTGCCTCAAGGCACTGCGTCCCGGGGACACCCTGCTGGTGTGGAAGCTCGACCGGCTGGGCAGGAATCTGCGGCACCTGGTCAACATCGTCCACGATCTCACCGCCCGCGAAGTAGGACTCAAAGTTCTCACCGGGCAGGGGGCGGCAATCGATACCACCTCGGCCCAGGGCAAGCTCGTGTTCGGGATCTTCGCCGCCCTGGCCGAGTTCGAACGCGAGTTGATCTCGGAGCGGACGAAGGCCGGCCTGGAGTCGGCGCGGGCCCGCGGGCGCAAGGGTGGTCGGCCGTTCAAGATGACACCGGCGAAAGTGCGGTTGGCGATGGCGGCAATGGGCCAACCCGAAACCAGCGTCGCCGCGTTGTGTAAAGAACTCGGGATTACCCGTCAGACCCTCTACCGGCACGTCTCTCCCACCGGTGAGCTGCGGGAGGATGGGCGCAAGCTGCTTTCCGGGAGCTGACTACTGGCGGTAGAGCGCGGGTGGATCGGGTTTTCTGGGGTCGTCTCGAGGTGTCTTATATATAGAGGTATAGGGGAGAAAAATTGAGGGGGAGAATCCGGTCCCATCGACTTCCCCATCACTGCAGTCGCCAAAAGAGTCTGTGAGTCACATCCCAGGATGATCTCATGGCAGGAAAAGTCGGCCCGGGAAAATACCCCTGATCTTCATCGTGCCAGAGAAGGGCCGCGCATCTCGCGAGTGCGGCAGTATCCCTAAAAGTTACCCCCCGAGACTATAAGTTCGTGTAACTTAACTTTTATGAAACTCAGGGGCGCCTGGGGCGACTCGGACCAAGCGGTGCAAAGAGTACCGGGTGGGCGACGGGTGAGCCGGCAGCCTCTGCCCTGGCTGCTGGGCCCGGCCTTCGTGGCTGCGGTGGCCTATGTGGACCCGGGTAACGTCGCGGCGAATATCACCGCCGGGGCGCAGTACGGGTACCTGCTGGTGTGGGTGCTGGTGGTCGCCAATGTCATGGCGATGCTCGTGCAGTACCTCTCGGCCAAACTCGGGTTGGTCACCGGTTATTCCCTGCCGGAGTTGCTGGGGCAACGGCTACCGCGGGGACGGCGCTTGATGTTCTGGGCGCAAGCAGAGACGGTGGCCGCGGCCACGGACCTAGGTCCTGTTACGAAATTCCGGTGAGTGAGACCGGCGTGTCCTAAACACAAGCGAGGGTTTCCCCACGCACGCTGTTGGTGTCTAATCATCAACGCTTGCAAGGAAACCCTCGTTGCCTACTTTACCGCCCTCTGCGCGCCATGACCTCACCGACGCTTCAATGGGACCTGCTCGCTCCACTCCTGCCTGCCCCGTCACGCCGGGGACGACCGCGCACCTGGGATCTACGATCCCTGGTCAACGGCATCTTCTTCCGTGTTCGGACTGGTTGCCCGTGGCGGGATGTTCATGAACGCTACGGGCCGTGGTGGCGGGTCTACCATCTGTTCATTCGTCTGCGGGCCGACGGGGTGTGGACCCACGTGCACACCCGGTTGCTCACCCACGCCCAGGAGAAAGGGAAACTGTCCTGGGAGGTCAGCGTGGATTCCACCACCGCCCGGGGCCATGTCCACGCCGCGGGCGCGCGGAAAGATAGTACCGCCCGGCACCCCACAGAGCCGGCTGATCATGGTTTCGGCCGCTCCCGGGGTGGCTGGTCAACGAAGATCCACGTCGGTATCGACGCGGACTGCGGGGTGCTGTCCTTTGTGATCACCCCAGGTCAGGTAGGTGACGGTCCGCAGATGGTGCCGGTGATCGAGAAGATCCGGGTGCCGTCCACCGGCCGGGGTCGGCCGCGGCGCCGCCCTAAACGGGTGCTGGCGGACAAGGCGTACTCCTCGCGCGCGAACCGAAAATATCTGAGCTCACGGGGTATCAAGGCGACGATCTCCCAGCCCAGGGACCAGGTCGCCCACCGGAAGCGGCGGGGATCAGCTGGTGGCCGACCCCCTGCCTTCGATGCGGCCGCCTACCGGCGGCGTAATGCCGTGGAGCGGGGCATTAATCGGATTAAGCAGCACCGTGGGTGTGCCACGCGTTTCGACAAGTTAGCGGTGCACTTCGAGGCCACGGTTCAGCTGGCGGTGATCCGGTACTGGCTGAAACGACTTTCGTAACACGACCTAGCCGAAGTGATCGGCGGAGCGATCGCCCTCCACATTCTCTTCGGCCTCCCCTTGCTGATAGGGGGCCTGCTCATCGGGCTGGTCTCGATGCTGCTGCTGGCCATCCAATCCAGGCACGGTCAGCATCCCTTCGAGTTCGTCATCGTAGGTCTGCTGGTAATCATCACCGCCGGCTTCCTCACGGGCATGTTCATCGGCACTGTCTCCTGGGGCGAGGCCCTGGCTGGGGTTATCCCGCGCTTTGAGGGGACCCCGACGGTGGTGCTGGCTCCGAGCATGCTCGGAGCCACCGTGATGCCCCATGCCATCTATGCCCACTCCTCCCTCGCCCGAGACCGCCACGGTGACACCATCGCGCCCGAGGCATTGCCGCGCCTGCTCCGTGTCACCCGGTGGGATGTTCTCCTGTCGCTGCTGGTGGCCGGGTCGGTCAATATCGCGATGCTGTTGTTGGCGGCCGGCAACTTGAACGGGATTCCTGGCACCGACAGCATCGAAGGGGCCCACGCGGTGATCACCGACACGCTGGGCCCGGTAGTCGGAGTGGCCTTCGGTGTCGGTTTGCTGGCTTCCGGGCTGGCGTCCACCTCGGTGGGCTGCTACGCCGGATCCACGATCATGGGCGGATTGTTGCACCGGCAGATCCCGCAGGTGGTGCGGCGAGCGGTCACCCTGATCCCGGCCTTAATCGTGATCGCCGCCGGGGTGGAGCCGACGTGGGCGCTGGTGCTCTCCCAGGTGGTCCTCAGCCTGGGTATCCCCTTCGCCCTGATCCCGCTGGTGGTGTTGAGCAGTGATCAAACCCTCATGGGTGGTTTCGCCATCCGGGTTCCTCTGCAGGTGGCGTCCTGGGTGGTGGTCGCGTTGATTGTGTCGCTGAATCTCGCCTTGATCGGACTGCTGGTCACCGGTCGGGGCTGACCGGCTGTGGTCTTCGGTAGCGTGAGTCCATGGACCTGAGTGAGATCACGCCGGTAGCCCAGGACTACCTCAAGGTGATCTGGGCGGC
Organism: Corynebacterium faecale; assembly: GCF_030408735.1. NCBI lineage: Bacteria > Bacillati > Actinomycetota > Actinomycetes > Mycobacteriales > Corynebacteriaceae > Corynebacterium > Corynebacterium faecale. Next base: position 61,129 of record NZ_CP047205.1, read on the forward strand.
CACCGAGTGGGGAGGCCCACCCATCACCGCCACGGCCTTGGCGGCACGGATGGGCACGACCACGCCCAACGTCTCGGATACGGTCAAGCGGCTGGCGGCCCAGGGACTGGTGGAGTATCAACCTTACAAACCGGTCATGCTTACCGAGCGGGGCGAGAAGTACGCCATCGCGATGGTACGTAGGCACCGACTGCTCGAGACCTTCCTCGCCACCACCCTGGGCTACCCGTGGGAGGAGGTCCACGACGAGGCCGAACGGCTCGAACACGCCGCCTCAGAAACCATGATCGAGCGTATCGACGCTCTCCTCGGGAACCCCGCCACCGATCCACACGGCGACCCCATCCCCACCGCTACCGGGCATATCTCCCGCTCCATCGATGCCATCCGGCTCACCCACGTTGTTCCGGGTGACTACGTAATCATCCGCATCTCTGATGCTGACTCAAGCCAGTTAGCCGGCTTTAGGAGGCAGGAAATAGTTCCGGGCGCCATAGTGAACGTCGCTGGCGCGGACCCACGCCAAGACAGAGTTCTCCTCAAAGGCGCTGATGGGAAAGAGGTCATCCTCACCACGGAGCAAGCCAATGCCATTTGGGTAGCGCCCTCCCCCGGCCTCCGGGGCAGCACTTCCTTGTAGCTGGTAGGGGGGGGATATCGGCCGCACCACTCTTTGCATCTAGCGTGATTGTTTTCTGAAGTCCTGCGCCCAAGGCGCCCGTTTGCGATGCGTGACGTTCGGAGCTGATGCACATATTTCCTGGCCCATCCTCCGGGGGCGGGCAAGGATTGTTCAGTGTCTGCTGTATAGTTAAGTGCATGCTGACTATTGCTTCCTGTCTCGATGTGATGAACCGGTTAGGCCGTGCCATGGCCGATCCCACCCGGTCCCGGATCCTGTTGTCCCTGCTGGAGGCGCCCGGCTATCCCGCGCAACTGGCTCGGGAGCTGGAACTGACGCGCCCGAATGTGTCGAACCATCTCGCCTGCCTACGCGACTGCGGCATCATCGTTGCCGAACCGGAGGGCCGGCAGACTCGCTACGAAATCGTCGACGCCCACCTCGCCCAGGCGCTCAACGCGTTGCTGGACGTCACGCTCGCGGTGGATGAGCACGCTCCCTGTCTCGACTCGGGCTGTGACGTGCCCGGTTGTGTCACCGGGCAGGAGGGCATGTGATGGTCTCCGGCTTGCTGTCGGCGATTGGCCTGTTCCTCGCCACGAACATTGACGACATCATCGTGCTTTCGCTGTTCTTCGCCCGCGGTGCGGGACAAAAGGGGACCACAGCCCGGATCCTGGTCGGCCAGTACCTCGGATTCGTCGGCATCCTCGGCGCCGCCGTCCTGGTGACCCTGGGGGCGGAAGCCTTCCTGCCCGAGCAGGCCATCCCATACTTCGGGCTCATCCCCCTGCTCCTCGGCTTATGGGCGGCCTGGCAGGCCTGGCGGAGCGATGATGACGACGATGACGCCGGGAAGGTCGCCGGGAAGAAGGTGGGTATCCTGACCGTCGCCGGGGTGACGTTTGCCAACGGCGGCGACAATATCGGCGTCTACGTCCCCGTCTTCCTCAATGTGGGAACCGCCACGGTCATCACCTACTGCGTCGTCTTCCTCGTCCTGGTGGCAGTTTTGGTCCTGCTGGCAAAATTCGTTGCCACCCGTCCGCCCATCGCCGAGGTCCTCGAACGCTGGGAACATGTACTGTTCCCCATCGTTTTGATCGGCCTGGGTATTTTCATCCTCGTCGGCGGCGGTGCTTTCGGTCTCTAGGTGTACTTCCTCGGGAGGTTGTAAACGGTGTGAGCAGATAAGCAGATAAAGGAAGTCCCCGGTAGTGGTGTAGGTAACCACACGAACAACCACACCGGAGGCTTCCATGACACACCGTAACGCGCCGATGACCCCGACCGGTAGGGCCAGGATGATTGAACTGGTCATCACCCACGGATGGACCCAGCGCAGGGTTGCAGAACGGTTCCAGGTCTCCCCGGCCACCGTCAACCGCTGGGTACAACGCGCCCGCAACGGTGAGCATCTCGGCGACCGTTCCAGTCGGCCCCACACCTGTGCTCACCGGCTGCCACAGCGTAGTGAACGCCGGATCATCAAGCTGCGGTTCACCCGTCAGTGGGGACCCCACCGCATCGGCTACCACCTGGGCATTGCCCGTTCCACCGTCGGCCGGGTCCTGGCCCGCTACGCGATGCCCAAGCTGTCATGTATCGACCAGGCCACCAGACTGCCGGTACGAAAGAACCCGGCAGTGCGCTACGAACGCGACGCCCCTGGGGATCTGGTGCATGTCGACATCAAAAAGCTCGGGATGATCCCCGACGGCGGTGGATGGCAGATCCACGGACGTGGTTCTGCCCAGGACCGGAAGGCGGGGGTCGCCCGGCAGAGGAGAACCCGGGCAGGGGCACCGTCCGGACGGGGATACTCGTACCTGCATCACGGTCGTGGATGACCACTCCCGGGCGGTGTATTCAGAGATCCTCACCGATGAGAAGAAGGAGACCGCGGCCGGGTTCTGGAAACGGGCCGAGGCATTCTTCGCACTTCAGGGGATCACCGTACGTGGGGTGATGACCGATAACGGGGCCTGCTACCGCTCGCATGCCTTCGCCGCGGCACTGGGAGACGACGTCAGACACATCTACACCAGGCCGTATCGTCCGCAGACCAACGGCAAGGTGGAACGGTTTAACCGCACGCTGATGCAGGAGTGGGCTTACGCGCACCCCTATCTCAGCGAACAGGCCCGGCAGGCAACGTATGAGAAGTTCATCCACGAGTACAACTACCATCGGGCCCATACCGCTATCGGAGGGCTAACTCCCATGCAACGCGTTCACAACGTCACAGGGAAGTACACCTAGGGGATTGATCATTAAATGTATGCAGCATGGTTGATTCTCGGCCTCGAAGGCCGCGAATCGCCACGCCACCCCTCCCATTGCCGATGGTCATTGCCGGGGGCAAGCGCGCGGTGTGATGATGGGATCGAAGGGCAGGCGGGATTGTCGGCCCCTCGGAAGTAGGCCACGATGATCGACCGTGTTGAGATAGCAGATGGATACTGGCGAGCCTATGCCGAACTGGAGGACGTCCTCGCGCGGGCCGGGGATGCCGAGCTGCGCAGCCATAGCGTGGGGACCCGGTGGACCAACGAGGAATTGCTATTTCACATGGTCTTCGGCTACTTGGTGGTCCGCCGACTACTACCTCTAGTCAAGTTCTTCGGCTATCTGCCGCCCTCGCTGAGCGAGGTGTACGCGCGTCTGCTCAATTCCAGCACCCGCCCCTTCGGCTGGGTCAACTACTGGGGATCTCGGGCTGCGGCGCGGGTCTACCACCGTCACCGCATGGCCCGGAAACTCCGGTTGCTCACCACCGCCCTGGCCACCAGTCTGGAGAAGGAATCCGAGCACTCCCTGGCACGTGAGATGGCGTTTCCGACCCGGTGGGATCCGTTCTTTGCCCCGGCGATGACGGTGGCGGACGTCTACGCCTATCCGACTCGGCACTTTGATTTCCACGCCCGGCAACTGAGTCTGCCCTTCGAGCGGGGAAACGCGGAGGAATAGGAAATCCTCACTCCAAGGACCCTCGCCGCCAGTGACCGGCCGGGGACTGTGAACAGCCCCGAAATATAGTGCTAAGCAGGTCAAAAAGGGCGGACAAGCCGTCGCCGTGGGGTCCCACTCTGGCAGTGAGTGATCAACAGACCTCTTCGTGATGGACGTGGCCGTCCTGCTCGATCTGGATAGTCGAGTGCTCAATGCCGAAGTCTTGCAACCGAGTTTGAGCGGCGGCCAGAATCCCTCCGTCGGAGACGTTCATATCGTCGACGACCAGGTGGCAGGTGGCAAGCGGCTTCGTGCCGTCGGTGCTCCAGATGTGCAGGTCGTGCACGGCCGTGACCCCGGGCAGGCCGACCAAGGCGGCTTCTACCTCGCGGGTATCGACACCCCGGGGGGTGTGGTTCATCAGGACCGAGAGGGACTCGGCCAGCAGGCGCAGTGCTCGCGGCAGCACCAGGGCGGCAATGAACAGGGAGGCGATGGTGTCGGCAGCTAGCCAACCGGTGAAGTGGATGATCAGGCCGGCGATGATCACGGCAACCGAACCGACCAGGTCGGAGAGCACATGCAGGTACGCCCCGCGCATATTGAGGCTCTCATGCTGACGGCGCATGAGAATCAGGGCGGAGATCAAGTTAGCGAGCAAACCGACCACCGCCACGACGAGCATCATGCCCGTGTCGATCGATTCGTGGCCGCCGATCCGGCCAACCGCGCGGATGACGATCCAGACCGAGACCGCGGAGACCACCGCAGCATTGACCAGTGCGGCGAGCACCTCGACGCGTCGGTAACCGTAGGTGGCCCGAGGGGTGGCGGCACGACGGCCGATGAGGAGGGCCACCAGGGCAATAAGCAGCCCCGTGGAATCCGAGAGCATATGCATCGCATCGGACAGCAAGGCCAACGAACCGGAAAGGAGGCCGCCGATCACCTGCGCCAGGAAGATGGTGGCGGTCAGGGCGAAGGTGACCGCCAGGGCGGTGAGGGATCCGTTCGAGGCAGTACGGTGGCCGGGGTCATGGTCGTGTTGGTGCTCGCTCATGCCTGTAGCCTAACGGGGAAAACCTCTTATTGAAAGCTTATTAAAAATCCTTGAGGGTATCCCATTCCGCACCCTCCGTATAGACATCGAGCGGGCCGCAACGTGGGTGCGGAAGGCTGCGGTTAGAACCGCTCGTGCCGGCGGTTGGTGAATTTCCGGGAGTGGTTCGGCTGGCTGTCGCCGTAACGGTCGTGCAACATGCGTGAACGGGCACCGGAGGATGCGGACGTGGTGGTTCCGGTAGGGGCGAGGCCAGGGGTGTCGTTCTCCAGGAGGGTGGTGCGGAGGGTGCCCATCGTGCCGGAATCCGTGTCACCGTCCTGTCGGTCCGTGGTCTGCTCGGCGGATGCGGCGTCGACGGAAAGCTCGGCCTCCTCGCGGCGCACGCGGCGGCGTTCCTTCAGCTCCGCCCAGATAAAATACCCCAGGCCGAGCGGGGCCATGATGCCGAAGGCGATCCACTGGAAGGCGTAGGACAGGTGTGAGCCGCGGTCGAGCATGGGCACCGGGATGGCGTTGATCTCCCCGGCCTGCCCCTCGGCCAGCTGCACATAGTCCTCCGCCAGGTCCATGCCGATCACCTCGGAAATCTGCGCGGTGTTGATGCCGTAGACCTGGCGGTAGCCCTGGTCCTCGATCGGGGGGGACATCGGTGTCTGCTCGGTGAATCGGGCGTGGCCGACGATGGACTGCTCACCGGCTGGCGCAGTGTCCATCGGGGGGACACCGCCCTCAAGCGGCGGGTTGAAACCCCGGTTGACCAGGATGATCTCACCGGAGTTCAGCTGGAAGGGAGTCAAGGCATGGAAGGCAGGGGAGGAGTCGACCGGACGGTTGCGCATCAGCACCTCATCCTCGGGCAGGTAGTGGCCCTGAAGGATCACCCGGGCCCATTCCTTCCCGGGCTCGATACTGCCCTGGGCGTCAAAGATCTCCTCGGCGGGGACGAGCTCGACCTCGAAGGCGGCTTCGATCTGCTCGTTGCGCTCGACGATAGTGCTATCCCTGCTCAGCTGCCACGGCGCCAGAAAGGTAAAGGCGACGTAGGAGAAAGCGATGATGGCGAGGACACCGAACACCCAGCCGGGACGGAGGAATGTCCTCCAGCCCTTCTTCTGCGGGGCCCGACCGTACCTGCGTTCATGTGTGCTGCTCACAGCCATGAAGTCTACTGCCCCGTCCGGTGGAAAGTACATCCTGTCGCCGGGTGCTCATGGGGGAAAGCACTACGAGACCCGGGACCTTCTGTACGCATCCTCGTCGGCGGTGACCGTGGTCGCCTCGACGGGCTTCAGGTCAGGATGCTGGGTGCGGGCGGCGCGTAGGCCGTTGGCGATGACGATGACCTCGGCCACCTCGTGGACCAGCACGACAGCAGCCAGTCCCAGCACGCCGGTGATCGCCAGCGGCAACAGGACGATGATGATCGCCAGGGACAGCACAATGTTCTGGTTGATGATGGCCCGGCCCCGGCGGGCGTGGTGCAGGGCCCGGGGGATCAGGCGCAGGTCATCGCCGGTAAACGCCACATCCGCAGACTCGATCGCCGCATCCGAGCCCTTGGCACCCATGGCGATACCGATATCGGCTCGGGCCAGGGCGGGCGCGTCGTTGATGCCGTCACCGATCATCGCCACCGGGCCGCGGGTCCCCAGTCCGGCCACGGCGGTGGCCTTGTCCTCCGGGCGTAGCTCGGCCCGCACGTCCGTGATGCCGGCCTCCCGGGCCAGGGCGGTGGCGGTGCGGGTGTTGTCGCCGGTGAGCATGGTGACCCCGAAACCCTTATCGGTGAGTGTCCGGATGACTTCGGGGGCCTCGGGGCGGAGTTCATCGCGCACCCCCACCGCACCGACCGGGTGGTCGTCACGGTAAACGATGACCACGGTCATACCCTGGCTCTCCAGGGTTTCGACCTGCCCGACCAAGGGGCCAGGGGACAGCCAGCGGGGACTCCCGACCTTAATCTGCGTCCCGTCGATCACCCCAGTGATCCCCTGCCCCGCAGTCTCGTCAACCTGCTGGGCAGTCGGCGCCTGGGGTGCTGCGGCGGTAATAGCGGCGGCCAGCGGGTGGGTGGAGTGATCCTCGAGCGCGGCAGCCCAGCCGAGGACATCTGCCCGACTGATGCCATCGATGGTGAGCACCTCCGCAACAGTGGGCTGATTGCGGGTTAGGGTACCGGTCTTATCCAGGGCCAGGTGGCGGATGCCACCGAGGCGCTCAAAAGCGGCGCCGGACTTGATGACCACCCCGAACTTGCTGGCCGCCCCGATCGCGGAGACGACCGTGACCGGCACCGAGATCGCCAGCGCACACGGCGAGGCCGCGACCAGCACGACCAGGGCACGCTCAATCCACACACCTGGATCCCCGAACAGCGACCCGATCACGGCAACGAAGATGGCCAGAATGAGCACCCCCGGCACCAGGGGGCGGGCCAACCGGTCGGCGATACGCGCGCGTTGGCCCTTCTCACTCTGCGCCTGCTCGACCAGCGCGACCACAGTGGTCAGGGAATTGTCCGTGCCTCCGGCGGTGGCCTCAACTTCGAGAGCCCCGGTGGTGTTGATTGAGCCAGCCAGCACCGCGTCACCGGGGCCGACCTCCACAGGGATGGATTCCCCGGTGATCGCCGAAACATCCAGGCTGCTGTGCCCGGACCGGATGATCCCATCGGTGGCCAAGCGATCTCCGGCCGCCAGGCGCAACACATCCCCTGGAGCGAGGTCTTCGACCGGCACCGTGCGGGTAGACCCGCGGACAAGAATGGTCGCGGTCGAGGGGATCAGAGCAAGCAGGGACCGCAGGCCCGAGCGGGCCTTGTCCATCGCCTTATCTTCCAGCGCCTCTGCGATGGAGTAGAGGAAGGCTAGGGCGGCGGCCTCCTCGATGAACCCGAGCAGGACGGCACCGGTGGCGCTGATCGTCATCAGCAACCCGATACCCAGTTTTCCCCGGGTAAACAACCCCTTCAGCGCCCCAGGAACGAACTGGGAGGCACCCAACAACAGGGAGGCCCAGAATAAGACGAGGGCGATCATCCCGGCATTGGGGACGAACCACTCAAGGATCAGACCAACCAGCAACGATACACCGGAGGCCACAGGAAGGAGGATAGCCCGATCACGCCACCAGGGCGTGTGCTCCTCTTCTCTGGCCATCGGTGCAGATGGTTCACAACCACAGGCAGACGTCATGACTGCTGGCCTCCTTCTGTATCGCAACAGCCGGCGACCGGACAGGCAGGGTCTAGGCAGGGGGCATCCTCATCAACGGCGAGGGTGATCTCTACCAGGGCATTGAGCGCGCGAGTCAGGTGTGCATCAGCGATTTCGTAGCGGGTACGCCGCCCCTCCGGTTCGGCCACGACGATGCCGCAATCGCGCAGGCACGCCAGGTGGTTGGAGACATTCGTCCGGGTCAGGCCCAACGTCTCGGCCAATTGGGCCGGATACCCGGGGGATTCGAGTAGGGACAACAGGATCCGGGACCGAGTGGGATCAGCCATGGCCCGGCCCAGGCGGTTCATGACGTCAAGACGAGAAGCAATAGTCAGCATGCACTGACTATACAGTGGGGACTGATTAGTCTGCAATTGTCCCTAGGGTGGTCGCCCCTGGATGTCCGACGAACGTCAGGTGGGAGGTGGGGTCCTGAAACCGCGTCAGCCTGGAGGGAGATTGACCCGCGGCATGGCACACCGGCGCTCAGGATGTAGCGGGAGTCTTCTGCTCCCTAACGCCTGTCACGGCTCCGGACAGCCAGCACGATGGCCCCGGCGATGACGCCGAAGAGGGCCAACCCCGCGAGGGTCAGGACTATCGGATTACTGACTATGGAGGTGTCCCCCTCGGCGGTGTTCTCGACAGCTGTGGTCTCCTCCACAGGCTTGGCGTCGGCGCCCGTGGGGGTGGCGGTCGTTTGGGCGTCACCGGCGACGGTGAAAGTGGTCGCGCTGCGGGTGGCGTGGCCGTCGGAGGAGAGGATCTGGAAGCCGACGGTGTAGTCACCTGGCCCGCCGCTGACATCCGCAGGTAGATCAAGGGTCACCAGTCGGCCGTCGATGGTCGGCTCACCACTGAACAGGAGATCACCGGAGTCCTGGTCGGTGATGGCTACGGTGCTGAAACCCTCCTGGGGAAGCCCGGAGAACTTCAGCTCGATGCTGCGGGGAAATTCTTCGACCACTTCACCGTCCGCGGGATTGCCGCCGATCACGGAGTCATGCGCGAGGGCAACCGGGGTGGCTACGACGGTCAGGGCCCCGACCGCCACAACAGTAGCCAGCACACGACGAGGGAGCATGGGGGAGATGATCACGAAAGTCCTCCTGGACTGGGCCGGTTCTTCAACCGGATGTGAGCGACTAAGGCACCTGCCTGCGGGAGGTGCCAAGACACTGGTCGGAACGGGCGGGAGGAAAGTTCCCGGCCACGCCGCCTTCACCGGGTGTTGTTCTTCCCAGGTCGGTGCACCCCTGCAGGGTGCGAACCGGGGAAGAGACCGGTCCCTGGGTAATGTACAAGAACACCCGCAGGCCCCATTAGGGTGAACCTCACGCCCGCTTCCGAGCACACCATGAGAGCGGAGGCGGCATGGACGGCGAAATGGACACAGATGACCCACCCGGTAAATGACACCCCCACTGCCACGGATACGACCACAGGGACGACCCCCACCATCGGGAGCCGGCCTCAGGAGCGGGTGCGCCCCACGTGGCCGTTGTACCTGCTCTTTTTCGCCGTCGCCGGTGCCATCGGCGGGACGGTTGCCTACAGCTTCCTCGGTGAATCCCTCGCGGCCCTGGGGATCCCCAACCCGGGCATCGCGACCACCTTCGGGTTGCCGTTTTTCCGTGCGGTCGGTTGGATGCTCGCTGCCCTGTCGGCCGGTTCTTTCCTGTTCGCTGCTTTCCTCATCTCCCCACGGTTGCCCGGCGGTGATCACGACCGCCTGCACCAGGCCTCGTTGAGTGTGGACGGGCACCTGGCCTCGCGTACCGGTGCGGTCGCGGCCATCTGCTTCGGACTGATCGCGTTGTTGATGATCCCGCTGGTGCTCTCAGATGTCTCCGGCACCCCCCTGGCCCAGACACTGGGCGTGGAGACCCTGACGGTGGCCGTCGAGCAGGTGGCCATGGCCCAGGTGTGGCTGATCGTCGCCCTTATTGCCCTGGTCACCGGTTGTACGGGCCTGATGAGCAGGGCGTGGATCACCCAACCACTGTTGCTCCTCGGGTCAATCCTCATGATCATCCCCCTGGGCCTGACAGGACACTCCTCCTCGGGCGGTAACCACGACCACGGCACCAACTCCTACCTGTGGCACCTGGTCTTCTTAGTCCTGTGGGTCGGCGGACTCATGGCCCTGCTCGCCCACGGGCGTCGCCTGGGACCTGACCTGGATATTGCGCTGCGCCGCTACTCGATGATCGCCCTGGTCTCCATCATCGTCATGGCCGTGTCCGGGCTGGTCAACGCCGCCATCCGCATCGAGCTGACGGATCTGTTGACCACCCGTTACGGGTTGATCATCGTGGCCAAGACCATCGGCGTGATTATCCTCGGTGTCTTCGGGTGGATCCACCGGGCGTGGGTCATTCCGCAGGTGCAGGCCAACCCCGCTGATCGCCGCCTGTTCCGCCAGGTCGCCATCGTCGAGGTGCTTGTCATGGCGGCGGTCACCGGTATCGCCATCACCATGGGGCGCACCCCGCCGCCCCCACCGCGCATCCCGAACCTCTCGCAGATGGTCACCAAGCTCGGCTACGAGCTGTCCGAGAAGCCCACCATCCTCAACGTGTGGGGCATGTGGCGCTTTGACCTGCTGTTTGGTGCCCTCGCCCTGCTGCTGGCCGTCGGCTATCTGGCCGCTGTGTGGCGCACCCGCCAGGCAGGTCACACCTGGTCGAGTACCCCCACCGCCTGGTGGTTGGCCGGATGTGTGACCCTGCTGGTGACGATGAGCTCCGGGATCGGGCTGAATATGCCCGCGGTCTTCTCGGTGCACATGGTCGGCCACATAATCTTGTCGCTGGTCATCCCCATCTTCCTGGTGCTGGGTGCCCCGCTGACCCTGCTGATGACCGCCTTCGCCCCGGGGGCCCCGGGTAGGCCGAATATCCACGACTGGGTGCGCGCCTTCACCCGCAGCCGGTTGGTGGGGGTGATCACCCATCCGGTGGTCAACACCCTGCAGTTCCTGGTGTTCTTCTACGTCATGTACCTGTTCATCCCGCTTTATGAGCTGCTGATCTCCAAGTACGCGGGGCAGCTGATCATGAACGCCGTGCTCCTGGTCTCCGGTTGCTTCTACGTCTGGGGGATGCTCGGACCCGACCCGATCCCGCGCCGGCGCCCGGCCACCATCCGCCTGGGGTGGCTGGTTGCCTCCCTGCCTGTCCACCTGCTCGTCGGGGTCTATCTCCTGCGCCTGGACACGATTCTGGGCGAGGAGTTCTACCGCTCCCTGCTCCTGCCCTGGGAGCTCGATCTGCTCGCCGACCAACGCACCGCCGTCCTGGCCTGGGCCACAGGTGTGGTCCCACTGGCCGTCGTCGCCCTCCTGCTCATCGGCCAATGGCCGGGCACGGTCGGGAAAACCACGGGCAACGAGGAAAAGACCACCACCGGTAGCAACGCCGAGAACGAAAACCACACCGCATTCCTCGGCCCCACCGCGGACGGTAAGACCCCCACGTCCGACCACGGCACCCGGACAACCGACCAGCCTTAACCACCCCGGTCTCACCGCCGGCCCCTCACGGGGCCAGCGAGGAACTGGTCGCGTGACCTCCTCCCGGGCTCCCGCGGCCATGGCCCATGCCTCGACGAGCTCAGCGACAAGCCCGAGACAGGCCTTTCCCCTGGTGATCCCGCCCGCCCATCACAGACCCCTCTCCGACTAGGAGCCGAGGAAACTATGAAATAGATCACTAAATGGACTCCGGAGGTGACTTCGGTGGGGATGAGGGGTTAACGTCACCTCCATCAGGTAACGGAACAGTCACAATTTCGTCTCTAACGAGTACAACGGTGAGATCGAGTGTGGCGGGACAACGGACAACGACGGAAGAAGATTCATGCTCCTGAAGGCCCAGCGATCAGCCGGAGGAAAACACCGCAAGATCCCCACCTCGCAAACCAAGAGCCGCGTAGCCCTGGTGGCCGTGGCCACGGGAGCGGTCTCGTCCGCGGGTATCGGGGGTGCCGCCGCCGCCACGCTGCAGACCCAGGCTGAAGCCTCGATCTCCCCGCAGGACACTGTCGGTGGCGTGCAGTTGGCCACCAATGACACCGCGCTGCCCCCGGACACGACGGAGACGGCCCCGCAGATCCTGACGATCTCAGAGTATAAGCCGGTAACCAATATCAACGAGCAGTTGGACAAGGCGGTTGAGTACGCCGCCGAGCGCACCGAGGCCGCCCGCGCTGAGGCCGCACGTCTGGAAGCAGAACGCATTGAGGCAGAACGCCTGGCCAACGCCTCATCCGTGGTCAAACCCACTGAAGGCACCTTCACCTCCGGTTTCGGTATGCGCTGGGGCAGCCTCCACGCAGGACTAGACATCGCCAACGTCGTGGGCACCCCAATTCTTGCGGCCATGGGCGGCACCGTCATCGACTCCGGACCGGCCTCCGGTTTCGGCCAGTGGATCCGCATCCAGCACGACGATGGCTCCATTGCCGTCTACGGACACATGGAAACCCTCGACGTCAGCGTCGGTGAGCAGGTCACCGCCGGCCAGAAGATCGCCGGCATGGGTAACCGAGGATTTTCCACCGGGTCCCACCTGCATTTTGAGCTCTACCCCACCGGCAGCGGCGCCGTCGACCCCGCCCCCTGGTTCGCCCAGCACGGCATCACCTTCTAACCTTCCCCCCCACCCGGGAGAAAACCCGGCCTTGGCCCTCAGGGCCGCGTCTGTGGCCGGGGTGCCGAACACGCTCCCGCTTATCGGGGGTTAGTGCGCTGAGTGCATTGAGGCTTAGTACAGGGGACTGTGTACTGTCTATCGTTATGAGCACGGTGACCCTGCCTCACATCTCCGCCTTGTCCCGGATGGGCCATGCCCTGTCCGATGACACCCGGACCGGAATTTTGCTGGCCCTGCGCCACGGGCCGGCTCGACCGTCCGAGCTGGCCCGGCAGTTGGCTGTCTCCAAGCAGGTGATGTCGAATCAGTTGGCCTGCCTGCGCGGATGCGGACTGGTGGTCTCCACCCCGCAGGGGCGCAACGTCTGGTATTCGCTGGCTGATCCTCGGCTGGGTCACGCCTTGGGCGAGTTGCTTGAGTTGGTGGTCACCATTGATCCGACCTGCTGCTCGCCGGATGGATGCACCTGTTCATGACCCTCCCAGGTAGAGGGCTTCGTCGGCAGGTTGCCGGGCGACCCTGGGCCTGCTGCCTTGACACCCCTGATTCCCACCAGAGATAGAACGGAACCCTCGTGAGCACTCCCACCAACCGCACCACCCGGCCGTCCGGGAACTGGAGAAAAGCCCGGATCATTGTCTGGGCATTGCTAGCCGTCGTCGTGATCGCCGGGATCGTGGCCTTCCTCATCGGCCGGGCGGACTCCACTTCTGCGCCCACCCCCGAAACTGTGGCCAGTGATGCGGGCCAGGTGGTGAGGGACAACAGTCGGGTGCTGTCCCAGGCGCCGAACGAGAAGGCTGTGCTGGTGGAGTTCCTCGACTTCGAGTGCGAGGCCTGCCGAGCGGCGTACCCCTTCGTGGAGGACCTGCGCGCGGAGTATTCCGACACCGTCACCTTCGTCCATCGTTACTTCCCGCTGCCGGGCCACCGCAACTCCATGCCGGCGGCCGTGGCCGTGGAGGCCGCCGCCCAGCAGGGCCAGTACGAAGCGATGTATCACCGCATGTTCGAGACCCAGTCCGAGTGGGGCGAGTCCTCGGAGGACCACAGTGCGGTCTTCCGCGGCTTCGCCGAGGACCTGGGCCTGGACCTGGCCGCCTATGACGCCGCTATCGCCGATCCGGCCACCGAGGCACGGGTCCAGCTCGATGTGGCCGACGGCACGGCCTTGGGTGTGCGCGGCACCCCGACCTTTTTCCTCGACGGCCAGCTTTTGACTCCGGACTCCCTGGAGCAGTTCCGGGCCGAGGTCGACGCGGCCGCCGCCGACTAACCCGAACCCATGACGCACCCACCCACCGCCGAAGACGAAACTGAGGTTCTCGTGACCGAGACGAACACTGATACCTCTCTACCGACCGTCGCCCGGGACCGTCCTTTCGCCCTCATCCTGCTGATCACCGGTGTGATCGGATGGGTGGCCTCGGGCATCCTGGTGCTCGAACGCCTGGCCCTCTACGAGGACGCCGAACATGTCACCACCTGCGACATCAACGCGTTAGTTTCCTGCGGAAAGGTGATGGGCACCTGGCAGTCCGAACTGCTCGGCTTCCCCAACCCCCTGATCGGCATCGTCGCTTTCGCCGTGGTCATCACCACGGCGATGGCCATGCTGTCCGGGGCCCGCTTCGCCGACTGGTACTGGGGGGCTCTGCAGGCAGGGGTGACCGTGGGCCTGCTGTTCATCGTCTGGTTGTGGTACCAGGCCCTGTTCGTCATCCACATTCTCTGCCTGTACTGCATGGTGGTGTGGGCCATGATGGTTCCGCTGTTCATCCTGCTTACCGTGCGCAACCTCGCTCATGGGCTCTTCCCCGCCTCCCCGGCTGTGGTGCGGTTTTCCTCCCAATGGGCGGGCACCCTGATCGCCGTGATCTACGTCGCCGTCGCAGCCTCGGTGTTTGTCAGCTTCTACTCCGATTTCACCAGCCTCTGACCTTGGCGAGCGGCCACTTCCCAGCGCCGGTGATTCCGGGGCCATGTGTGACGCAGGCCCAGACCTGGGGTGACCTGCATCAACTCGAATGGGCTTCGGGTGGGGACCTTCGTCACGTTCTCGGAACTTTCCGTTCAGCCGGACCGACAACTTGGGTATACCTGAATTTAGATCGGGTGTCGGCAGGAATCGCGAGCCGGGAGTGTGTGAGGCCAGTTCGCCGCGCCTGCCGGAAAAGAAGCTGTCGCGGTGGCGATGAGTTACTGTGCCGGTTTTTCAACTGCGAAAGGCATACGCTGTGGATCTTGTCGATGTCTCACGCTGGCAATTTGGCATCACGACTGTCTATCACTTCATTTTCGTCCCCCTGACCATCGGACTCGCTCCGCTGGTGGCAATCATGCAGACGGCCTGGCATCGCACCGGTAAAGATATGTGGTACCGCGCCACCCGGTTTTTCGGCACGCTGTTCCTGGTCAACTTCGCCATGGGCGTGGTCACCGGCCTTGTCCAGGAGTTCCAGTTCGGCATGAACTGGAGTGAGTACTCTCGCTTTGTCGGCGATGTTTTCGGTGGTCCGCTCGCCCTGGAGGGGCTGGCAGCTTTCTTCTTTGAGTCCATCTTCTTGGGCATTTGGATCTTTGGTTGGGGAAGAGTCCCCCGCTGGATACACCTGGCGTCCATCTGGATCGTCGCAGCCGCGACTAATGTCTCGGCCTACTTCATCATCGTGGCGAACTCCTTTATGCAGCACCCGGTGGGGGCGGCGATGAACTACGAGAACGGTCGCGCGGAACTGATCAACGTCTGGGAACTGCTGAGCAATCCGGTGGCCCTGGTGGCC
This sequence comes from Corynebacterium faecale, assembly GCF_030408735.1. Lineage (NCBI taxonomy): Bacteria > Bacillati > Actinomycetota > Actinomycetes > Mycobacteriales > Corynebacteriaceae > Corynebacterium > Corynebacterium faecale. Next base: position 76,422 of record NZ_CP047205.1, read on the forward strand.
TTCCCGCACGCGGTGGCCGGTTCCGTGCTTGTGGCCGGCACCTTCGTCGCCGGCATTAGTGCGTGGTGGATGGTGCGCGATCGTCGTCACGCCGCAAAGACGGGCGAAAACGCCGAGGATGCCGGGCAGTTGTGGCGGCCCCTGCTGCGCATGGGACTGTGGGTCACATTATTGGGGATCGTCTCCGTTTCCATCACCGGTGATCTGCAGGCCAAGGTGATGTTCGAGGTCCAGCCGATGAAGATGGCCTCCGCGGAGGCCCTTTGCTATACGGAGGAGGACCCGTGGTTTTCCATCTTGGCTATCAGCACGTTCAACGACTGCAACTCCGTCTCCGAGATTTTCAGTGTGCCCTGGGTTCTGTCATTCCTGGCCGGCGGCCAATTCAGCGGTGTAACGCTGCAGGGTGTCACGGACCTGCAGGCCCAGGCCGAGCAGCTCTACGGTCCGGGCAACTACTCTCCGAACCTGTTCGTGACCTACTGGTCCTTCCGTCTGATGATCGGCTTCATGGCCGCCTCCATCCTGGTGGTTATCGTCGGTTTCTGGTTGACCCGTAAGAAACGCACCACCGACAGGCGGTGGTTCGCCTGGCTGGGTCTCATCGCGATTCCGTTCCCCTTCCTGTCTAACTCCGCCGGCTGGATCTTCACCGAGATGGGGCGCCAGCCCTGGGTGGTGTACCCGAATCCTGACTTCGGTCCGGAGAATAGCCCGAACGGGGAGAACGACATCCACCTGATCGTGGACTTCGGGGTGTCCAACCACTCGGTGGCCACCGTCTGGATTTCCCTGATCGCCTTCACCCTGATCTACGGCATCCTCGCCGTGGTCTGGTTCTGGCTCATGCGCCGCTTCGTGGTTGCCGGGGCACTGGCATCTGGCGCTTCCGAGAACATCGTCGAGGACACCTACGGGCCGGACGCCGAGGAGCTAGAACCGCTGAGCTTCAACGCCGACAGCTCCGACGACTTCCCCAGCGCCGAAGAGTCCGAACCCGCCGACCGGGGTTCCGCAGCTGTCACCACGAAACCACGCCGACAGCGTGATGAGCGCACCGTTGATGAGAAGGGGAATTGATCATGGATCTGCAGACCTTGTGGTTCATCGTGATCGCTTTCCTGTTCGTCGGTTATTTCGTCCTGGAGGGTTTCGACTTCGGTGTCGGTATGCTTCTGCCCTTCCTGGGCGGTGACGGTGAGGAGCGTGCGCGGCGTCGCGACGCGGTGGCCACTAGCATCGGACCGGTGTGGAACGGCAACGAGGTGTGGCTTATCGTGGCGGTGGGTGGCATGTTCGCAGCCTTCCCTGAGTGGTACGCCACGATGTTTTCCGGTTTCTATCTCCCGTTGCTGCTCATTTTGCTCTCCCTAATCCTGCGGGGCGTCGCCCTGGAGTGGCGCGTCAAAGTCGACACCCAGGCCTGGCGGGACCGCTGCGATATCGGGTTGGCTATCGGCAGTTGGGTGCCAGCGATTTTTTGGGGTGTAGCCTTCGCCAATATCGTCCAGGGCGTGGCGATCGACGCCAACCGGCAGATCGATTCCAGTCTGACCGCGATGTTTGGCCTGTTCAATCCCTACGGTCTGCTGGGAGCGGGGACCTTCGTTCTGGTGTTCATGGTGCACGGCGCGACCTTTTTGGGGCTCAAGGTGCACGAACCGTTGCGCAGCCGGGCCCATCGCCTAGCCCAACGGCTGACTATCCCGACAGCCGTGGTGGCCGTCGGGTTCGCGGTATGGACTCAGCTGGCACATGGTGATCCCGTCATCTGGATCGCGGTGGGTGTGCTCGCACTGTGCGTGCTCATCGGTTCGGTGGCCATCATGCGGGGCCACGACGGCCTCGCGTTCGCGGCCACTGCCGTGGCTGTGGCCACCCTGGTGGTGCAGATTTTCGTCACCTTGTTCCCGAACGTGATGCCTACCTCCCTGCCGGGCGGGGTGTCTCTGGACATCTATAACGCCTCTAGTTCGGACTACACGCTGGTCTTTTTGTCCTGGGGTGTGCTGATCCTGGTGCCGTTCATCCTGGCCGCTCAGGGCTGGACCTTCTGGTCCTTCGCCAAGCGGATCACGGTGTGAGCCGCGTGCAGGGACCCATTGACCCCAGACTCCTTGCTCTGGTTCCGCCGGTGTGGGGCCTGATCCTGCGTACCGGCGTTCTGCAGGCGCTCACCACCGTGTTAGTGCTCGCCCGCGGGGTGCTCATCGGCTGGATCGCAGCCCGCGTCATCTTGGACCGCGGCGCCGACTGGGACGTGCTGACCTGGCCAGTGGTGGCACTTTTCGTGGTCATTGCTGTCCACGGCGTCGTGTCCGGTCATGCGCAACGCGCCTCCTCGGAGAGCGTCGGACGGGTCGTGGATACGCTGCGGGCCAAGGCTCTGACCGCGTTGCGACGCCGCGATCCCCGCCGCGTGCAGGAGGAATCGGCCCACTGGCGTGAGGTACTCACCGACGGTATCGAGGACTTCCGGCCCTACTTGAGCGAATTTCTGCCCTCGCTGGTCGCCGTCGTGCTGGCTACTCCGGCCGCTTTGGTGGTGGTGCTGGTGGCGGACCCGGTCTCCGGAATCTTGGCGCTGGTGACGGTGCCGCTGATCCCGGCCTTCATGGTGTTGATCGGCAAGCTGACCGCCGCGCATACCCGACGCCGCCTGGAGGTGACCGCTGCTTTGGGCGGGCAGCTGGCGGATCTACTCTCCGGCTCGCTAACGCTGCGGGCGCTGGGAGCCATCCGTCATCCGAGTAGGCAGCTGCGGTCCACGGGGCGTCGCCATGAAAAGGCCACCATGTCGGTGCTGCGCCTGGCATTCCTCTCTTCCTTCGCCCTGGAGTTCCTGGCCACCCTCGCGGTGGCGCTAGTTGCTGTGAGCATCGGGCTGCGCCTGGTGGACGGGAACATGGAGTTGACCGCCGGGCTGATCGCGCTGATCGTGGTCCCGGAGGTGTACAACCCGATCCGGCAGGTGGGTACGAACTTCCACGCCGCAGCCGATGGGCTGGCCGCCGTCGAGGAGATCTTGGAGCTGCTGGATGAGGATGCCAAAGCAACCGACACATCCGGGGCCGGAGCGGACCACCGCGGCCGGACCTATCTGACCCACCGCGAATCACCTGGAGACGCCCAACTGACGGTCACCGGCCTCAGCGTGAGAGGCCGCGACGGCATGAAGCCGGAGAACTTGAGCTTCACCGCCGAACCTGGGACGATCACCGTGTTGTACGGCGACAACGGTTCCGGAAAATCCACTGTGTTCCTCGCCGTCCTGGGCGCGCTGCCGGATGATCTGGTCACCGGACGGGTCGTCGCTGCGCCGTTGGTGCGCACGGCCTATCTGCCGGCCCGGCCGGTACTGGTGCAGGGCAGCGTAGAGGACAACCTCGTGCTGCTGGGTGCGGAGCGTGGGCCGGCCACCGAAACCGCTCGGAACCTGGGCTTCGACGTGTCGCTGGAACGCCGCCTCGGACCGGCGGGGGAAGGCATCTCGGCGGGCCAGGGCCAACGCCTGGCCCTGGCGCGCACCCTGGCGGGCGGCACCGGCCCCACGCTGTATCTGCTGGATGAACCTAGCGCGCACTTGAGTCCGGAGCTGGTGGAGGCCCTCTCCGCTGAGCTGCGGCGGCGTGCAACGGCCGGACACACGGTGGTGGTGGCCAGTCATGACGTCCGGCTGGCCGCGATCGCGGATGAGGTGGTGTACCTGTGAAGTCCGAATTTCGCGCCCTGAGCGCCATGCTGCGCCTGGCCGGCGTGCGCTACCGCGAGGTCGTCGCGGGTATCGCTGCCGGTTCCATCACGCTGATCTCTGCGTTGACCCTGACGATCGTTTCCGGTTGGTTAATCACCAAGGCTTGGCAGATGCCACCGGTGCTGGACCTCTCGGTCGCGGTCACCGCGGTGCGCGGCCTGGGCATCTCCCGGGCAGTATTCCGCTACGTGGACCGGCTGCTCAGCCACCGCATCGCGCTGCGGGCCCTGACCACATTGCGGTCACGGGTCTTCGACGCGCTGGCTTTTGACCACACCGGCACCGGCCGAGGACACCTCTTCACCCGCGGTGACGGGCTGGTGCGCCTGGTCGCCGACACCGAACGCATCACTGACGTCATCGTCCGTTCTGTCGTCCCCGGTGGGGTGGCATTGGTGCTCACCGTGTTCGCGGTGGCCGGCGCTACCTGGCTGCACCCGGCAGCGGGCCTGGTCCTGACTCTCGGCTTCATGGTCACCGGCCTTATCACCCCGTGGCTGGCGGTGCGGGCGGCCAGACGTTCACGCCGAGTGTTCGCCGAGGACAACCTCGACGTGGCCCTGGATGAACTGCTGGACCACCGCGTCGAGTTCGCCGCCGCCGGCCTGGGGGCGAAACGCGAGGAGTGGGCCCTCACGGCGTCGCGACGCAGCAGCGACGCCACCGTCGCCGCCGAGAAACCGCTGGCCACCTCACAGGTCTTGATCACCTGGTCCACCGGTCTGGCGGCGGCGCTGACCGTGGTCGTTGGCGCGCTGACCTACACCGGGGACCCCACCTGGCTGGGCATGATGGTGCTGCTGCCGCTGGCCGCCTTCGAGTCTCACGCCCAGCTCTCAGAAGCTGCGATCCACGCCGACGAGGCCTCCCGCAGCGCCCACCGACTCACCGACCTGGTCAAAGAATCCGACACCACTTCGGCGACGGACGGCGGGGAGGCGACGGCGTGGGAGCTCGATGGCTGTCACCTTAAAGCCACCGACCTACGTTGCCGCTTCGGCGATACCACCTGGCAGGTGGATCTGCCACCCGGTGAGCGCATGGTCATTCGCGGCCCCAGCGGTTGCGGCAAGACCACACTGCTGCAGACCCTGGGTGGCCTGGTGCCACCACGCAGCGGTTCTGTCACGCTGGGAGGGCAACGTGTGCCGGAGATCGACCCGGCCGCGTTGCGGAAGACCGTCCGCGTGCACGCGGAGGACGAATGGCTCTTCTCCACCACTATCCGACAGAACCTCCTCGTGGCCAACCCGGCCGCCAGTGACGGGGAACTATGGGAGGTCCTGCATGCGGTGGGGTTAGATGACTGGCTGCGGGAGACTGTGGGACCGGTCACCGACCCGCTGGACCTGCTGCTTGCCGACGGCGCGGGTTCCCTGTCGAGCGGGCAGCGCCGCCGTCTGCTGCTGGCCAGGGCGCTATGTTCCACCGCGCCGGTGCTGCTGTTAGATGAGCCGACCGAACACATTGACGCGGCAGATGCCGACGACCTGCTGGACACCCTCCTGGCCAAGCCGCTACCCGGACCGCGGACCCGACGCAGCGTCATCGTGGTCACCCACCGGTCGGATAAGCAGGACGGCGGGAACACTGAAGTCGGAGAAGTAGACATCCGCCGCTACGCCGACCCGGTGACGGAGCACCCCTAAGTGCTTATCTGCTTGTCGACGCCTCCTGAGCCCGGAGGCAAGTCGGGGTGAGCCGGTCACCGCAGGGTGATGCCGATGTGCTCGACACCCACCAAACCGGCATCGAGCTGCCCCTCACAAGGCAAGAGAACACCGCAATATAAGTACCCAGGTCCCCTGACCGTGTGGTCGGGGACCTGGGTGCTGCCCTCTTCGGTTTCTGCCCTAGTGCGAGTTGATCCTCGTTGACGGTGAGCATCTGCCTCACCATCCGGTAGGCGTGCTCGTCCCACCCTTGGCGTACAGCATCGCGGACGAGTCGGGAGCGTTCCCACCGGTGACCGCAGCCAATGACAGGGGTATTGTCGCGGCGGCGGCCGATCTCCCCGGGACAGAGACCTTCATCCACGTCGAACCCCTGGCGGGCAGTGACGCGCCTTGACTGTCCCTAGATCCCACTCCTTTCTCAGGGGCGAAGATCTGTTCGCTGAATGCGCCGTGCCCAGGCCGTCAACCCGACTTGGCTCAATTTAGTGCCGTCGTCACCCTGACTGGATCCGGTCGATGAGCTCCTGGACCGGAACCGGCAGCGGTGACGCAGCATGCACGGTTTGGCCGGCGACCTGAAGCTCGAAGGTCCGATACTTGCGCAACGTACGAACCAGACGCTTGAGAGACAACCCTGACCGCTGTTCCAGCAGGTGGCCCACAGCCATCGCGGCCATCACCACCGCCAGATGCGCGTCAATCGATTCACGCTTGTGGTGATAAATCGGCCGCGCTTTGAGATCTGACTTCGACATCCGGAACGTCTTCTCAATCTTGAGCAGCTGCCGATACGCCCCGATCACCTCCTCGGGCCCCAAGTCGATTCGGGAGGTTTCGTAGCCCTTGATCCCGGCCAGGGCCCTGTTCTTGTTCACCAACGCCCAGTTGACCTGCTTGTTCGGTGACTTCAGATCCACGAAGCGATTACGCTTGACCGCGATCTTGCCGGCCACCGCCTTCTCAGCCTTGGCCACCTGCTCGTCAATGCCTTTGAGGGTGCGCCGTGCCCTATCCCAGGAGTACTGGTAGTAGGTCACCTCCCCGACCACACCGTCTGAGGCTCCCTGGTCGGCACGGCTGCCGGACTGCCAGATCTGGCCGTGGGTGTAGTCCTGGCCCGGATGCTCCTTGCGCCACTGCGCGATCGGGGCCGGCAGCTGACGAAACTTCGTGCCGATGATGTAGTGCAACCCGGCGTCGACGATGGCCTTCTTGTTGCCAGCGGAAAACATGCCGGCGTCCGCCACGACAGTGATGTCGTCGGCGTCGAAGGAGTCCTGGAAGCGCCGGATCATCGGCAGCATCGTGCGGGTTTCGGCCATGTTTCCCTCGAACGCCCCGACCGCGAGCGGAAATCCTGACTGATCCGACAGCAGGCCGACGGTGATCTGTGGTTCCAGGCGTCGCTCCTTGGAAAACCCGGGTTTGCGGAATTCGTCGGCTTCGTCGGTTTCGAAGTACAGGGTCGTCACGTCGTAGAGGACCAGCACCCCGGGGCCGATCCCGGCATGGGTGGCACACGCCCGGGTGATCTGATCCCGGAAATCGGTGGTGGCATAGCGGGGTAGTCGTCGTTTGATCGTGGCGTAGCTGGCGCTGGCCACGCCGATGTCGGCCAGTGTTTCCACCGAGTCCAGTTTCGATCCCGGTTGCACGATCCTCGCGGTGACCAGGTCGACGAAGACCTGGTCGTTGTTGGTGGCCTGGTCGAAACCCAAGACTTGGTAGGCGGTGGTGATCGCATCGATGAGGTAACCGGCGCGTTCAGCGGTCACCGGGACTGGGGCCTCCTGGGTGCCGGTCGCCGCCGCGGTGGTGTCGACACCCAGATCAAGTGTCATCTGATCGCCGTCGAGGAGGCGTTGGGCCTGGGCTTTGAGCATCGCCAGTTCATCGTCGGTATGTGCCGAGCCGATGTGTTCGAGCTTTTTCGATCCGCGGTGTTGCGAGTACACGACCTGTACCGCGGTGGCACCGGAGGCGGTGGTGACGGTCCGGATGTAGGGGCTCACAAAGTTCAATCGTATCGGCGACCCCGGGCTTCACCCCCTTAGTGCACAGAAGTCAGGGATCGCACGCCTGAACCTACTGGTCTAGGTGTCAATATGGTGATGGTCACAGCACTTTGAGCCAAGTCGGGACCACGGCGCGACGCTGGGTCTCGTCGAGCTGCACGAACAGCTCGGGCCAGCGGTCCTCGATGTCGAACTTCGTAGCCACGGTGGGGCTCCCCTCTCCTGGGTCTGAGACCATTCTACCGGAGCAACCGAAAACGGTCCAGCGGTGGTTTCGGTGCGTCTAGGTTTCGGTGGTGAGTTTCGGTTGACCGATGCTCGGCGTGTCGGCGCTCTGGTCGACGTCGCCGGCATCCGCACCGGAAACGATCGTTATCGGTCAGGGCGAGGTGGTCGCGGGGATCATGGCGGCGATGGCCTCGGCCACGGCGCTCCGGAACTGGGGGTTCAGGCGGGTGTCGTACATCGACTCGAAGCTCCACAGCCCGTCCGCGGCGAGCCGGGCGATGAACATCGCGAACGCACGCGGGTCGGTCGCTGCCTCCTCTGCGGTGGGCGTCCACCGCGCCACGACGCCATCCCACTGCGCGGCGAGGCCGGCGTGCTTGGAGAACTCGAGAATCAGGGCCAGCTCGGCGCTACCGGCCGACTCGGTCGCCACCCGCGCGTACGCGGCCAACCGTTCCTCCGGCGTCGCCTCCGCGGCCGTCTTGCCGGCGGCTGCCTCCATCGCTCCCTCCCAGAACACGATCAAGTGCTCTTGGATGCCCCACAGCAGGGCCTCCCGGCTCGGGAAGTAATACATGAGCCCGGCCTTGGTCAGCCCGGCCTCCTGCGCGACAGCATCCAGGGTGATCCCGGTCACCCCGTCACGCTCCGCGACGCGCAGCGCGGCGTCAAGGATGTTGGTGCGCTTGCTAGGTCGCGTCACCGCGCACCTCCCGTCCTCGAATCGCCCGGCACCGAGCTTGGCTGGCGAGCCTCGCCCGAGTTACTATACCATTTGGTAGGTTGCTTGAATCGTCTGAGTTCCGGTAAGGGGTCGCGGCCCCACCCAGCTCCTCTCGAAAGTCGAATGATGAAGAAGTGGATACTCCTCGCCTGCGCGATCCTCAGTGAGGTCACCGGGTCGCTCTCCCTCAAAGCCGCGCTCGGTCATCCGGGCTGGTATGCGCTCGTGGTCGCCGGTTTCTTCTGCGCGTTCATGTTCCTCGCGCTCGTCCTGCGCGAGCGCGTGCCGCTCGGCGTCGCCTACGGCATCTGGGGAGCCTCCGGCGTCGCCCTCACCGCGATCCTGTCCACCCTGATCTACGGTGAACCGCTCACCCCGATCATGGTCGGCGGGATCGTGCTCATCATCCTCGGCGTGCTGACTATCGAACTCGGCTCCCAACGCGCCGCCCGCCAGAGGCAGGCGGCGAGCTGATGGCCTGGCTGTTCCTCGCCGGCGCGATCGGCTTCGAGGTCGCCGCGACCCTCTCCCTGCGCATGGCCACCCACGGCCGCAAGCTCTGGTTCGTCGCGGTCATCGCCGGCTACATCGTCGCGTTCACCATGCTGGCACTCGCCCTCGACGCGGGGATGGCCCTCGGCGTCGGCTACGGCATCTGGGCCGCCTGCGGCGTCGCCCTCACCGCCATCCTCTCCAAGCTCCTCTTCGACGAGCCGTTTTCGTGGATCATGGCCGCCGGCATCGCCCTTGTCGTCGGCGGCGTCCTCCTCGTCGAACTCGGCGCCGCGCACTGAGCCGTGGCCGACACACCGCGGGCCGCTGCCGGCGTGCGGTCAGCGTTCGAGTTGGCCGGGCCGGTCGGCGGTAGGTCCGTTCGCTCGTACTGCGGTGACCGTGACGGCGCGGGCCTGCGGGGCGCTTGGGAATGACGCTGCCCTTACGTTCGTCACGGCGCCGGCGAGAGGGGAGCGCTCGCCCTCCTGGGTGAGCGTGAATGCCTCGACGACCTCGGCGCGGTCGAGCGGGATTCGGTAGTGCAGCTCGCCGTCGGGGAACTCGTCTTCGAGCTGCGCGTCGGCCTCGTCGACGCGCACGTGCACGACGGCTGATCCGTAGCCGGCGGCCTCGCCGTCGACGTGCGTCGAGACGTACGCCTCCGGCGTGTTCTCACGTGTGACCCGACTTGGCTCAATTTAGTGCCGTCGTCACCCTGACTGGATCCGGTCGATGAGCTCCTGGACCGGAACCGGCAGCGGTGACGCAGCATGCACGGTTTGGCCGGCGACCTGAAGCTCGAAGGTCCGATACTTGCGCAACGTACGAACCAGACGCTTGAGAGACAACCCTGACCGCTGTTCCAGCAGGTGGCCCACAGCCATCGCGGCCATCACCACCGCCAGATGCGCGTCAATCGATTCACGCTTGTGGTGATAAATCGGCCGCGCTTTGAGATCTGACTTCGACATCCGGAACGTCTTCTCAATCTTGAGCAGCTGCCGATACGCCCCGATCACCTCCTCGGGCCCCAAGTCGATTCGGGAGGTTTCGTAGCCCTTGATCCCGGCCAGGGCCCTGTTCTTGTTCACCAACGCCCAGTTGACCTGCTTGTTCGGTGACTTCAGATCCACGAAGCGATTACGCTTGACCGCGATCTTGCCGGCCACCGCCTTCTCAGCCTTGGCCACCTGCTCGTCAATGCCTTTGAGGGTGCGCCGTGCCCTATCCCAGGAGTACTGGTAGTAGGTCACCTCCCCGACCACACCGTCTGAGGCTCCCTGGTCGGCACGGCTGCCGGACTGCCAGATCTGGCCGTGGGTGTAGTCCTGGCCCGGATGCTCCTTGCGCCACTGCGCGATCGGGGCCGGCAGCTGACGAAACTTCGTGCCGATGATGTAGTGCAACCCGGCGTCGACGATGGCCTTCTTGTTGCCAGCGGAAAACATGCCGGCGTCCGCCACGACAGTGATGTCGTCGGCGTCGAAGGAGTCCTGGAAGCGCCGGATCATCGGCAGCATCGTGCGGGTTTCGGCCATGTTTCCCTCGAACGCCCCGACCGCGAGCGGAAATCCTGACTGATCCGACAGCAGGCCGACGGTGATCTGTGGTTCCAGGCGTCGCTCCTTGGAAAACCCGGGTTTGCGGAATTCGTCGGCTTCGTCGGTTTCGAAGTACAGGGTCGTCACGTCGTAGAGGACCAGCACCCCGGGGCCGATCCCGGCATGGGTGGCACACGCCCGGGTGATCTGATCCCGGAAATCGGTGGTGGCATAGCGGGGTAGTCGTCGTTTGATCGTGGCGTAGCTGGCGCTGGCCACGCCGATGTCGGCCAGTGTTTCCACCGAGTCCAGTTTCGATCCCGGTTGCACGATCCTCGCGGTGACCAGGTCGACGAAGACCTGGTCGTTGTTGGTGGCCTGGTCGAAACCCAAGACTTGGTAGGCGGTGGTGATCGCATCGATGAGGTAACCGGCGCGTTCAGCGGTCACCGGGACTGGGGCCTCCTGGGTGCCGGTCGCCGCCGCGGTGGTGTCGACACCCAGATCAAGTGTCATCTGATCGCCGTCGAGGAGGCGTTGGGCCTGGGCTTTGAGCATCGCCAGTTCATCGTCGGTATGTGCCGAGCCGATGTGTTCGAGCTTTTTCGATCCGCGGTGTTGCGAGTACACGACCTGTACCGCGGTGGCACCGGAGGCGGTGGTGACGGTCCGGATGTAGGGGCTCACAAAGTTCAATCGTATCGGCGACCCCGGGCTTCACCCCCTTAGTGCACAGAAGTCAGGGATCGCACGCCTGAACCTACTGGTCTAGGTGTCAATATGGTGATGGTCACAGCACTTTGAGCCAAGTCGGGCGGTGACGGAGCACCCCTAAGTGCTTATCTGCTTGTCGACGCCTCCTGAGCCCGGAGGCAAGTCGGGGTGAGCCGGTCACCGCAGGGTGATGCCGATGTGCTCGACACCCACCAAACCGGCATCGAGCTGCCCCTCACAAGGCAAGAGAACACCGCAATATAAGTACCCAGGTCCCCTGACCGTGTGGTCGGGGACCTGGGTGCTGCCCTCTTCGGTTTCTGCCCTAGTGCGAGTTGATCCTCGTTGACGGTGAGCATCTGCCTCACCATCCGGTAGGCGTGCTCGTCCCACCCTTGGCGTACAGCATCGCGGACGAGTCGGGAGCGTTCCCACCGGTGACCGCAGCCAATGACAGGGGTATTGTCGCGGCGGCGGCCGATCTCCCCGGGACAGAGACCTTCATCCACGTCGAACCCCTGGCGGGCAGTGACGCGCCTTGACTGTCCCTAGATCCCACTCCTTTCTCAGGGGCGAAGATCTGTTCGCTGAATGCGCCGTGCCCAGGCCGTCAAGGTCCGGGTTCGCCTCGCGCCCCACGCAGCCGTGCGTGTTCTGCCGTCTCGCGGCGAAAACTGTTGCGACGGTCACCGGGGACGCGCCACCTTCTCCGCTGAATCCACGGATCTGCGGGCCACCCTGATATGCGGGGGTTCGTGAGCTAGTTTGTTCGTTCGGTTAGGAGCGGGCGAAGCGGGCGATGGCATCGGTGACTTCCTGAAATTTCGCGTCTGCAGCCTCGCCTCCCGACTGGGCGGCATCGCGCACGCAGTGCCTCATGTGGTCATCGAGCAGGCCCAGGGCGACATTGCGCAGGGCGGAGTTGACCGCGGAGACCTGGGTGAGGATATCGATGCAGTACTGCTCCTCGTCGACCATGCGGTGTATGCCCCGGACCTGGCCCTCGATGCGCTTGAGGCGGGCAAGGTAGCGGTCCTTATCGTTGATGTAGCCGTGGGTGGTGTGGCAGGTGCCTGCCGTTTCGTCACTAGGGACGGTCTGATCAGGGGTGAGGGTATTCATGGGGGTCTCCTTGCTAAAAAGGGGCCGGCTGGTAAGTCGTGGGGTTGGTGAGAAGTTCGATCAGGATGGCAGGCGTGAGGGAAGGTGGATTAGGCATTGATCGGCTGTCGGGGGCTGGCCTCAGTCGTGTTTGGTGCGGGGGCTGTCGCACCGTGACTGGACGTGAAACCACGCAGTCGCAGGGAGTTGGACACGACGAACACGGAGGAAAATGCCATCGCGATACCGGCGAGGATGGGGTTGAGCAGGCCGATGGCGGCCACCGGAATGAGGGCAACGTTGTAGGCGAAGGCCCAGAACAGGTTGCCTTTGATGGTGCCGAGTGTGCGGCGTGACAGCCGGATCGCGTCGACCGCGGAGCGCAGGTCGCTGTTCATCAGGGTGATGTCAGAGGCCTCGATGGCTACATCTGTGCCTGCCCCCATGGCCAGGCCCAGGTCAGCCTGGGCGAGTGCGGCGGCGTCGTTGATGCCGTCGCCGACCATGGCGACATTCTTGCCCTGCTTCTGCAGCCTCTCGATGACTCGGACCTTGTCCTCCGGCATGACCTCGGCGATGACGTGGGCCGGGTCGATGCCGACCTCGGCGGCTACCGCCTTCGCGGCGCCGGCGTTGTCACCGGTGAGCAGCATCGGGGTCAGGCCCAGCTTCTTCAGGCCGGCCACCGCGGCGGCGGAGGTCGGCTTGGCGGTGTCACGCACGGTGATCACCCCGGCGTTGCGGCCGTTGATCTGGACGACCACCGGGGTACCACCCAGGGTTTGGGCGTGAGTGAAGGCACCCTGCAGGGGGCCGGTCAGTCCACCGGCGGGGCGTCCGACGGTCACACTGTGGCCTTCCACCATGCCGGTGACTCCCCGGCCGGCGGCGTTGGCGAAGTCGGTCACCTCGGGCAGGGTTTGGGTGCGTCCGCCTTCCCGGGCGATGGCTTGGGCGATGGGGTGTTCGGAGGCGAACTCGACGGCGGCGGCCTTGGTCAGAACATCGTTACGGTCAAATCCGTCGGCAACGGTGACGCCCGTGACAGACATGACGCCGGTGGTCACGGTGCCGGTCTTGTCCATGACAATGGTGTCCACCTTCTTGGTCGACTCCAGCACCTCGGGGCCCTTGATCAGCAGACCCAGCTCGGCACCACGGCCCGTACCCACCAGCAGGGCGGTCGGGGTGGCCAGACCCAGGGCACACGGGCAGGCGATGATCAGCACCGCGACCGCGGCGGTGAAAGCCGTCGCCAGTCCGGCATCGAGGAGGAAGACGTGGGTCAACAGCGTGAGGATCGAGATGACGATGACCACGGGCACGAAGACCGCAGAGATCCGGTCGACCAGGCGCTGCACCGGGGCTTTCTTCGCCTGGGCGTCGGTGACTAGCTTGGCCATCTGCGACAGCGTGGTGTCGGCACCGGTGCGGGTGACCTCCACCAGCAACCGCCCTGAAGTGTTGAGGGTGGCACCGGTGACCTTGGAACCCTTGGTGACCTCCACCGGCACGGACTCACCGGTGAGCATGGATTCATCCACGGCCGAGGATCCCTCGGTGACACGACCGTCGGTGGCAATCTTCTCGCCCGGGCGGACGACGAAGACATCACCAATCTTGAGCTGGCCCACCGGGACGCGGACCTCCGCGCCGTCGCGGATGACCGCGGCGTCCTTGGCACCCATGTCGAGTAGCTTGCGCAGCGCCGCGGAGGACTGGCCCTTGGCCTTGGTCTCAAACCAGCGACCCAGCAGCAGGAAGGAGATCACCACTGCCGCGGTCTCCAGATAGATCTCGTCCATGGTGGAGTTTGTCGGCAGCAGGTGAATCTCCATCGTCATGCCAGGATGGCCGGCATTACCGATGAACAGGGCCCACAACGACCACAGGTAGGCCGCCCCTGTGCCGAGCGTGATGAGCGTGTCCATGGTGGTCGCGCCGTGGCGCAGGTTAACCAGGGTGGCCCGGTGGAAGGGGGCACCGCCCCAGAAAAACACCGGGGTGGTCATGGTAAGGACAGCCCACTGCCAGTTGGTGAACTGCAATGCGGGAATCATGCTCAGCAGGACGATTGGCACCGTGAGCAGTGCGGAGATGATCAGGCGATTCTTCAGGTCAGCGGCCTCATGCTCGCGGGCGGTGTCGACCTGACTCCGGGCACCGCTGGAACCTGAAGCCACTGTCGCGGCGTCGTCCGTACTGTCGCCGCCATCGTCCGTGGCACCTGACATGGTGAAGGCACCGTAACCGGTGGCCTTAACGGTCTCGATGAGGTTGTCAGGGTCGACTTTCGCCGGGTCATAGCGCACGGAGGCCGATTCGGTGGCGAAGTTGACGGTCGCCTCCACACCGTCAAGCTTGTTGAGTTTGCGTTCCACCCGCGACGAACACGAGGTGCACGTCATTCCGGTCACGCCGAGATCGATCTGGAGCAGGTCGACCGCTGGTTGAGTCGGGGTCATCACTTATCAGTCCTCCGGGAGAGTGTATGGGTAATTGTTGTCCAGTGCGGGCGACAATCCCCGCCTTCCATAACCCTAACCATATACCCCTTGGGGGTATAATGTAAGGGTGGGTAATGTCCGCGAATCTGCAGATAAAAACGGGCCCGGCCCCGCTGTGACGCAGTGCAGCAGCCGGGCCCTGGGGGTGGGAACTAGGGCTTGAGGGTGTAGCCGGCCTCCTTGATGGCGGCGGCGATATCCTCGTCAGTGAAGTTCTCTCCGGTTACCTCCACGCGGCCGGTGCCGGGGTTCGCCTCCACGGAGTTTACGCCTGCCACCTCGCGGACCTCTTCCTCGACGGAAGATTTGCAGTGGCCGCAGGTCATGCCTGTGACCATGTAGTTCTTGGTGACGGTTGTCATGTGAATGTCCTTTCGAAGGTGGGTTGGGCCGGAGGGGGCGAAGTGATGTCAGTGCTGGGATGCCCCTTCGACTATCTTCCAATTTATACCCATGGGGGGTATAAATCAAGAGGGTGGGCAGTCATGGCAAGCGCAAGAGATATCGGGGCCCTGCGTCACCCTCCCGTGCTGCCTCGACCTCACTCGAACCACGTTGCAATTACTTCCGGTCAGGGTGTCCTTGCCGCTCTGGCTCAGGTCTTTCGGGCGGTGTCCAGCATGGTGGTACGTGATAGGTCATGTTGTGCTCCCTATTTTGCATCGATCCGGACAGCGGACCGGCCGACCCGCGCCCTCGACCCTAAGGGCCTCTCGGCGGGAATCACGGGGTGAAACCATGAAGATTTCATGAAGAAAATCCCTCCTTCATCCCGCGGCTGTGCTGCTGGAGGGGTGGCTCCAATGCCGGCCCCCACTTTCCTGGGAATAGGCCTGCCCTATGTGGGCTGTGACCAGCCATTTCCTTACGTCGCTTGGGGTTGCCTTCCGGTACGCAAGCTCAGTCGCCAGGTCCGTGTATGTGTCGTGGAGAGTGGGTATTCGTGCCCACTGCGGGTCCAGGTCTGCTTGTTTTGCCTGGGGAATGCGCGGATGGGGAAGTCATCGGGGTGGGGCATCTCCCATTGGGTCGCTATAGTCATCTCGGAACGGTAACGCCATGATCACAATCCCGCATAGGGAAACGACGGAAGAAGATTTAATGCGACTGACGGCTCAGCGGGCTCCCCGAGGGAAACATCGCAAGATCACCACCTTGCAGACCAAGGGGCGCGTGGCGCTGGTGGCCGCGGCCGCCAGTGCGGTCTCCTCGGCCGGTATCGGTGGGGCCACCGCGGCCACACTGCAGGCCCAGGATGAAGCCCCGGTATCGTCGGAGGTCGCCTCCGTCGATGTGGAGCTGGTGGCCAATGACACTGTCCTATCCTTTGATGCGGCACAGGTGGCACCGCAGATCTTGACGATCCCGGAGTATAAGCCGGTAACCAACGTCGACGAGCAGCTGGACAAGGCGGTGGAGTACGCCGCCGAACGTGCCGAGGCTGATCGTGTGGCCCGTATTCCCTCCGTGGTGAAGCCGGCCGAGGGTATCTTCACTTCCGATTTCGGTATGCGCTGGGGCAGCCTCCACCAAGGCATTGACATCGCCAATGTCGTGGGTACCCCCATTCTCGCAGCGATGGGAGGCACCGTCATCGACTCCGGCCCGGCCTCCGGTTTCGGCCAGTGGATCCGCATCCAGCACGACGATGGCTCTATTGCCGTCTACGGCCACATGGAAACCCTTGACGTCAGCGTGGGTCAGCAGGTCACCGCCGGCCAGAAGATCGCCGGCATGGGTAGCCGAGGATTTTCTACCGGTTCCCACCTGCATTTTGAGCTCTACCCGTCCGGCAGTGGTGCCGTCGACCCCGCCCCCTGGTTTGCTCAGCACGGCATCACCTTCTAAACCCACCCCACCGGGGAGAAAACCCGGCCCCGGCCCTCTGACTGCGTCTGTGGTTGAGGCGTCGAACATGCTCCCGTTTATCGTGGGTTAGGTCCTGTTACGAAAGTGGTGGGAGTCGGGATGTCGGGTGGAAAATAGGGCGGCCTCCGGTGTAGCGAGGAAGGTGCGAACAATCACTGCTAGACACCGGAGGCCTTATCCCCACCCTAAACGCTGCCAACCGTCACGACCTCACCGACACCCAATGGGATTTCCTGGAAACGCTGCTACCAGCCTCTTCCCGGTATGGTCGGCCTCGACGCTACGGCCTGCGGGATCTGATCAACGGCATCCGACACCGCATCCGGTCTGGCATCCCTTGGCGGGATGTGCCTGACTGCTACGGGCCCTGGTGGCGAATCTATGCCCTGTTTCGTGACTGGCAACTATCAGGCACCTGGTCACAGATCGAAGCCGCCCTCCAGACCCGGGCCGATGGCCAGGGGAAACTCGGATGGGACATCTCCGTCGACTCGACCACAAGCCGGGCGCACATCCACGCCGCCGGGGCCCGTCGAGATTCCTCCGAGCGCCTCGACGGTGAACCGGACAACCATGCCCTCGGCCGGTCCCGGGGCGGGTTCTCCACCAAGATCCACCTGGCCTGTGACCAGCATCTACAGACGGTGTCGTTCACGCTTACCGCCGGGCAGTCCGGCGATAGTCCGCAGCTGATCGAAGTCCTGGAACGAATCCGAGTGGCCCGCCCCGGGCCCGGTCGACCCCGCAGTCTGCCGGATCGGGTGCTGGCGGACAAGGCCTACTCCTCACAGGCAAACCGGTCCTACCTGCGGTGCCGGGGCATCACGACCACAATCCCGGTCAAAAAGGACCAGGTCGCGAACCGTCAGGCCAAAGGGTCTGCCGGTGGCCGGCCACCGGCCTTCGACGCAGAGGCCTACAAGGCCCGCAACGTCGTAGAACGCTGCTTCAACGCGCTCAAGCACAATCGCGGGGTGGCCACCCGCTACGACAAGCTCGCCGTCCGATTCCAGGCAGTCGTCCAGGTCGCGAACATTGACCGCTGGCTCAAACGACTTTCGTAACAGGGCCTAATGCGCTGGGTGTTTCGAGGTTTAGTACAGGCAACCGTGTACTTCCTATCGTTATGACTACGGTGACCCTGCCGCACATCTCCGCCTTGTCCCGGATGGGCCACGCCTTGTCCGATGACACCCGGGCCGGAATTTGCTTGCTCGATGACACGAGCCGGCTCGACCGTTTGAGCTGGCACGGCAGTTGGATGTCTTCAAGCAGGTGATGTCGAATCAGTTGGTTTGCTTGCGCGGATGTGGACTGGTGGTCTCCACCCCGCAGGGGCGCAGCGTCTAGTGTCCGCTGGGTGATCCTCGGCAGGGGGGAGGAACCTTGGGTTAGTTCAGTCCAGCGTAGGAATGCAGACCAGACACCACCAGGTTGATGAAGAACAGGTTGAAGATCATCACAGCCAGCGCCAGGATATTGATCCACGCGGCCTTGTGATCACGCCAACCTGCCGTGGCCCGGGCATGTAGATAAGCGGCATACAGGATCCAGGAGATGAAGGAGGCTGTTTCCTTTGGGTCCCAACCCCAGAACCGACCCCACGCGGCTTCTGCCCAGATCGCCCCGAGAACAATCCCCAGGCCGAGAACCGGCAGAGTGATGATGGCCGATTTATACGCCAGCCCATCAAGCTTCTGTGCATGGGGCAGGGGTTTCGCCACCGCACCGAAGAAACCGCGCTCTTCACCCTGGGGCTGCTTGATCCGCAGGAGATACAGCAGGGAAGCGATACCGGAAACTATACCGATCGCCGCACCGAGCGAGACGGTGGAGACATGGATGGGAAGCCAGTAGGACTGTAGTGCCGGGACCACTGGTGCGGACACCGAGTACAGGTTAGTGCCACCGAAGAAGAGCAGTACCAGAATGGGCAACAACAACCACGGCCAAAAACTGCGCCATTCCTTTCGCTGGATCACAATCGAAGCGGATATCACCGACAGCAC
The DNA here is from genome assembly GCF_030408735.1 of Corynebacterium faecale. Taxonomy (NCBI): domain Bacteria; kingdom Bacillati; phylum Actinomycetota; class Actinomycetes; order Mycobacteriales; family Corynebacteriaceae; genus Corynebacterium; species Corynebacterium faecale. Next base: position 95,055 of record NZ_CP047205.1, read on the forward strand.
ACAGATCATGGAGATGTACTCGTACATATTTCCCAGTGGGAAACGGTCGGTGGCCAGTCCACGAAGGATCACCGATGCCAGGTGAACGACAGCCCCGAGGTACACCAGCCCCTGGGTCATGCCACCGAACTTGTCGGTGGCGTTCCTCTTCTTGGTGAATTCTTCTTCGCTGAGGGCCTCGATGTCCACACCGCTGGCTGTCTCCACCTCTTGGTTGTCTCCAGCGGAGGAGACCAGTGCTTTTGCTGTCATTTTTTCCCGTGCGCGGTGGGCGTCGATGACTCCCTGAAGCTTCACGTAGTAGATCAGTGAGAGCACCAAGGCTAGTAGGTAGATGACGAACGCTGTCTGGAAGGCGGTGTCGGAGAATGTGGACAAGGTTTGATTAACCGGCATGGGGATGTGGATTCCTTTTGCAGAACATTGGATGTGGATCTACGGGAAAGTCAAGGTCGGTTCAAGTCATGAGAGGGTGCGCCGTTCTCGGTGGATAGATGAAGGATCAGTTTCTGGACGCGGACTGGGCAAACCAGGAGTCATCCTCGGTTTGCTCCGCCACATCATCGGGGTCGGGCAGGTTGAATAGTGCGCGGTGGAGTTTGTCGAACTCCCGACCACCACCGGCGTTATCGGTTCGTGCCAGACCGGCGATCTCCATGGTGGTGGTGTTGTCTGTGGGGCCGGGATACAGACGTATCCAGATACGACGACGCTTGATCAACAGGGAGCTGACCAACGAGATGAGCATGGTCGCTGTGGTCACCAGGACCCACGGTTGGAAGGGGTCGTAGCTGATCTGGAAGTTGGCGAATTCACTGGCACCATCGAACGTGATGGTGGTGCCGTCATCGAGGGTCACGTCACTGCCTTGTTCAAGGTTGACCCGCTCGATTTTCTGTAACTGCCCGCTGGCAATCAGTGTGGGGTCGAGTTCAAAGATGGACTGGGCCCGACCGGTATCCAAGCCAGCATCTCCACGGTAGATATCGATCGCTACTGCGGGATCACGCATGGCAGGGAAGGCTGATGTCAGTAATTCACCGTTGTCCCCGCCCCAGGCTGCGGTGGGGGCAAAGAGGCCTTGGATGGCAATCTGCTGTTGGCGGCGTTCATAAATCTCGGGGTACATCCCGGCCGGTGGATCAAAGCGCATCGCTCCGGAGGAAAGAAAGAAGGTTGGGTCTTCGGGGCCAAATTGGATGGTTTGGGTGCGGGTTTCGCCGTTGGGCCAGGTCACGGTGAATGTTGGTGCGTACCCGTGGCCCATCAGATATACGCGGTCACCTGCCAGTCGCAGCGGGTGGTTGACCTGTAGTTGATAATCGGTCCATTCTTCCTTGGGCCGGAGGATGTGCTCGCCCACGGCGTAGGAGATGTTGGAGGTAAACATCTCCGCCTGGCCGTTACGTAGATAATCGGCGGAGAAGTCGTGGGCATCAAAGCAGAAGGTGTTCAATCCGGTTCCATCGAATACTGGACCGGCGCGGAAAGAATCGAAGTTGGCGGTGGAGGTGTTGCAGAACTCGGTGCTTTGGTCGATCGGAGGGGTCTCGTAGTTGCCGGATTCGGTGACGATGATGACCATGCCCTCGTAGTAGATCATTTTTCCAGCTGCGATCGTAGCCAGCATGCCAACGAGACTGAGATGAAACACCAGGTTCGCCAGTTCGCGGGCGTATCCTCGCTCTGCTGAAAGGGAGAATTTCCCAGCCCGGTCTTGGTTCGGCTGGTAGTCAGCAACTTTCCACCGCTTGAGTAGCTGGCGTGCATCGCGAGTGACCTGGTCCATGGGCTTGTCGATGGTGCCGGTAGCGTGGAATGGAAGTCGTTCCAGGCGTTTTGGTGCACGGGTTGGCGGGGTTTTCAGTGCTTTGTAGTGTTCCCAGGATCGGGGCAGAATGCAGCCGATCAGAGAAAGCGTCAAGAGCATGAAGATAGAATTGAACCAGGTGGATTCGAAAACATCGAAGAGCTGAAGTTGGTCGTAGATCTCAGCGAGTTGGCCGTTGTTGGCAATATAGTCGGCAACATTTCCTGCGTTGAGGCTGCGCTGGGGTAACACGGTGCCGGGAATCGCTGCGATAGCCAGTACAAACAGCAGTGCCAGCGCGGTGCGCATGCTGGTTAACCAGTGCCAAGCCTTCTTGAGATACGTCCAGAAGGTGCGTATCAGGGTAATCATGAGTGTTCCTCTTCAGAGTTTCCAGCCCGACCAGCCGAGATGGTTGATGTAGATGTCAGATGTGGTGGGATCGTCTGGACCGCCACTGATTCCATGGGTCAGATCAGGGTGGCACCGTATTCCACGGTCCACTGGCGAGCCCAGTTGATGAAGTAGGCCCAGGCACCGCTAGTGAGGGCGACACCGACCAGGACCATCAACACCCCGCCGAAAATCTGAATCTTCCGGGAGTGCTTGCCTAACCAACCAAAGGTGCGCATGGCCTTGGCAGAGCCAAACGCCATCAGCAGAAACGGCAGCCCCAATCCCAGGCAGTAACCGATGATGAGGATGACCCCGCGGGCAGCGGTCATTCCCTCGGTGCCTGCGGAAACAGAGATGATTGCAGCAAGTGTTGGGCCAAGACACGGGGTCCAGCCCAATGCGAAGACCCCTCCGAGTAGCGGAGCGCCCAGCCAGGTCGACCACTTCTTGGGAGCCATCCTGGTGTCGCGTTGCAAGGCGGGAACCATCCCCATAAACGCCAAACCCATGAGTATGGTGATCACCCCACCAATGCGCATGAGGGTGTCGGCATTGAGTGTGAGTAGGCTGATTGCCCCGAATACGGTGACGGTGGCCAGCACGAAAACAACTGTGAAGCCAAGGATGAATAATCCGGCTGCGCCAGCCACGGCCCACTGACGTTTCTTGGTCACCACGGCACCGTGTTCGGAGTCGTATTCCACCTCACCGCCCACCACACTTGCCAGATAGGACATATAACCAGGCACCAGAGGCACTACACAGGGGGAAGCAAAAGAAATAAGACCGGCGGCTGCAGCAGCAAAGATCCCGAGCATCAGGGGACCAGAGGCTGCAACATCGGCGAACTGCTGGCCGATGGACAACTGGGCCATCACATCAATAGTCATGATTGAGGTGCCTGTTCAGCTAACGGCAATGCCACGTCGAGGATGTCGTCGGCATCGACTTCACGCAGGAACACCGCAGCCGGGCGGTGCTCTCGGTCCAGAATAATGGTCGTTGGGACCACAGAAGTGGGTATTCCACCCAAAGACGCAGCGGTGCGGAAGGGTGGGTCATAGATCGAGGGGTAGGTCACGCCATTATCGAGGATAAAGTCCTGGGCGATGGTTTGGTTATAGTCGCGGACGTTAATGCCCAGCACGGTGCCACCGAGTGGTTCGAGAGTTTCCTGGACAATTTGGAGATCATCGACTTCTGCGCGGCAAGGGGCACACCATTGTCCCCAGGCGTTGAGGACTACTACCTCGCTGTCAAAGTCGGACAGGTTGATTTCTTCACCTTCCTCCATCAATGATGGCCCGGAAAAGTTCGGCAGGGGGGCGCGTTGCTCTTCGTCGTAGAAAATCTCAGTTTGTCCACCGGGGGAGTGGAACTGGAAGGTGCCCCCGAGAGCGACAGCATTTTGTGCGCCTTCTCCGGAAGAACATGCTGTAACCGTCAGGGTGGTGAGCAGGGCAAGCATGGCGGTGATAATGCGGGGGCGAATTTTCGACATGGACAAGGTCTCCTTTTCCAGGACAAGAGGAAAGAATCCGATGATCTGGCGATTCCGCAGAATCAGTGCATCATCTAATAGGGCCGTGGTGTAGGACTACTCGTAGCGAAGCGAGCTGATCATTCCGGTTTCCATGTGGTAGGCGTTGTGGCAGTGAAATGCCCACTCACCGGGGTTATTGGCGATCAGATCAGCGATCACGGTTTCTCCGTGGCGGAGCAGGACGGTGTCTTTGCGCAGTCCACCGCTGCCGGGTAGAGACCACGTGTGGCCGTGGATGTGCATGGGGTGGGGCATCATGGTCCTGTTGCGCATGACCATCCGCAGGCGCTGGCCTTCCTGCACGGTGCCCGGGGAGGACTGGCCGTTGGTGAGGATGCCCCATTCGTACGGCATCATCTGTCCGCTCAGGTCGATGCTGACTTCTCGGTCTGGTTTGCCCTCCGGCATGAGTGCACGATCCGCGGGTTCAAAGGACGTCAGGAAGGTGCCGGTAGCGTTGAGCTCGGGGAAGGTGGTCTCTGGTGCGGGGGCCTGGCCCCCGGAGGTCCGGACCACGGCGAAGGCCCGGTCATCCTTGCCGGCGGCTAGCGCAGTCAGGGGGAACACACCATCGCCCAGGACCACCTCCACGTCCACGCGCTCGCCCATCGAGAGGTAGAACGATTCGATGTCGCGGGGGCGGACAGGGAAACCGTCGATATGGGTGACGGTCATGCGGTGTCCACCGAGGGCGACTTTGAAGATGGTGTCACCGCCTGCATTGATGAACCGGAGGCGGGCTTTATCCCCCGGTCGGGCGTTGAACGTGCGGTGTGCCCGGGGGATCCGGCCGTTGATGAGGTAGTGCGGATACATAACATCACCGGCATCACCGCCCAGAACGGGGTCAGGGGTGCCGTGGGCCATCATGCCCCCCTCACCACCCATAGCCATCCCGCCATGGTCACCCATATCCATCCCGCCATGGTCACCCATGTTCATCCCCGTCAGCATGCTCAGCTGGTCCTCGGGGGTGCTGCCGTCGATACCGTCGACCCAGTCATCAAGCACGATGGTCCATTCGACATCCTGGTCGTCTGCGTCTTCCGGATCACGGACGATCAACGGAGCATGCAGGCCACGGTCGAGTTGCAGGCCACTGTGGGAATGGTAGAAGTAGGTGCCCCCGTGTGGGGTTTCAAAAAGATAACTAAACGTCTCGCCCGGTTCAATCGGGGATTGGGTCATTCCGGGAACACCGTCGGCCGCGTGATGCAGGGCAATACCATGCCAGTGGATGGAGGTGGATTCGGGAAGTTCGTTGGTGATGTCGACCTGGAGGACATCCCCTGCGGTGGTTTCGATGGCGGGTTCACCGGTATCGGCGTTGTACCCCCAGGTTTTTGCCTCGATGCCACCGATATCGATCGACATGGGTCGGGCTGTTAATTTCTTGTGTACTGAGGGTTGCGCCAAGTTCGTTGGTGTTGGGTACGGGCCACGGGATGGGGAAGTGGTGGCAGGGGCTGTGCCAGTGTTGCCACCGCAGGCGGCCAACGCGCCTGTGCCAGCGAGAACAAGCCCGCCGAGCAAGAACTGTCGCCGGGAAAAGTTACTAGTCATAATTCAAACTTTCTTATTGCCAAGCTCAGAGAAACAAAAGGAACATCCAGACTGAATATCAGGTCAGACGCAGGTCCGTGACACAGGTGGCACCGTCGTCGGTGGTACTGAAGTCAACAGCTCCGGTGTGGCCCCCGTGGTTGATCTCAATGAGTCCTTCGGCATTATCTGGGAGCCAGAAGCCGACAAACCCGTTATCGAAGGTGGTGGTCTCTTCGTTCACCAGAACCTCTCCGGAGGCCTCATCTGTGATCTTTACCTTGATCTGCTCATTGCCCAGTTCGCCCCGACAGGTGGTCAGACTGTGATAGAAGCAGTCATGCGTCTGGTTCAGGTAGGGGGCTATGGATACGTAGGTCAGATTCTCCGGCAGGTCCAAGGCCACTTCCTGGGACTGATCCGAGAGGATGAGTTGATCGGTGCGTACCGAGGCGATGAGATCAGTGGGGCGATCGGCGAGAGCCTGTTGATCAAGTTCGTCAATGATGTCTCTGGCGTCCATGCCTGCCAGACCTTGGGAAACCAGAAGATCCTGATCCCTGGTCTGGTCAGCCACTGCGGAGTCAGAGTCGGTGGTTGTACATCCGGCCAACACCAGGCTGAGGGCGGCGAGAATAATCGCAGCTCGTTTCACATCCATCTCCTAAAGGCAAGTGCTCCACACCGTCCTCTGTGGCGGTGATACCTGGCATTTCTAACACGGATCTCTACCCGGTGAAAAACTAAAAACCCTGCTCAGTCGGTAAAAATGGAGGGATATCTGTTCATAGAAGTGGTCGTTGTCACCACATCCTCCTCATGTGTAGCTTGATGTTGACTGGGGTGGGATCCACGGGAAGTGGCCGCTGCGGTGGGTGAACCTATGGTGGGAGCACCTTTTACTCTTATCCCAGTGCCTGTGACCACCGTGGGTAAGGGAGTCCGTCGTCGGCAACTTACACATCGGTATTTAAAGATTTGGCAAAGATTTCCCTGATCAGGGTTTTCGGGTCTCTTCCGGGCAGGTGTTGGGGAGATACTGGGAGCTATGAGTGAGCACACTAGAACACCCCAGGACCCGGTCGGTAGGGTGTTGGTCGTCGACGATGAGCAACCCCTGGCTCAGATGATCGAGAGTTATCTGGTGCGGGCTGGCTTTGATGTCACCCAGGCTCATACTGGTCCGGAGGCGGTTGAACAGGCACGGGCGTGGGCACCAGATGTGGTGGTACTGGATCTGGGCCTGCCGGAGTTGGATGGAATGGAGGTCTGCCGGCGAATCAGGGAATTCTCGGATTGCTACATCCTCATGCTCACTGCCCGGAACAACGAGGATGACAAAATTGCCGGATTGACCACGGGTGCAGATGACTACATCACCAAACCATTTAGTATCCGGGAACTGGTTACCCGGATCCGTGCGGTTCTGCGTCGGCCTCGCGTTGCCACCATGGGTACCGGGATGACCTCCACCTGGGTGTTTGGGGATCTTGTTGTTGACCTAAGCGCCCATGAGGTTCGAGTCAACGATGTCCCGGTACCTCTCACCCGCACGGAATTTGCGATCCTGGTAGCCCTAGCCACCCATCCTGGTCAGGTTCTGACCCGTCAGGAATTAATCATCGATGTCTGGGATACCTCCTGGATTGGAGATGAGCGCATCATTGATGTCCATATCGGTAATCTGCGGCGCAAGCTAGATATAGGCGAGGCAGGCCAGGGCTATATCGACACTGTCCGTGGTGTTGGCTACCGCATGGGGCGGGCATGACGAACGGAACAAATCTCACCTTCCGCTTTCTGATCGCCCAGGCCGTGGTTGTAGTCATCAGCCTACTGTCAGCCGTGGCCGTAGCATCGCTGGTAGGGCCACCATTATTTCATGATCACCTGTTGATGGCTGATCGCGCGGATGAGCTGCGCCATGTTGAGCAGGCCTACCAGGATGCTGGGCTGATCACCCTGGCCGTGGCGGTGCCGATTGCCTTCGTGTCTGCGCTGTTGGCCAGCTTCTGGCTGGCCCACAAGATCCGAGCACCCCTGCGTGGTCTGACCAGGGCTGCGACTGCGGTCGCGGGGGGAAATTATGACGTTAAAGTCCCTACCGATGATGCCGGCCCAGAGGTGACAACCCTGGCCGTGGCGTTTAACACCATGGCTGACCGGCTCGCACATACCGAAGAGGTGCGTCGCCAACTCTTATCCGATCTTGCACACGAAATGAGCACACCCGTATCCGTCCTTAGCGTTTACCTCGATGGTCTACAAGATGAGATCGTGGACTGGAATGCCACCACGCAGCAGGTGATGGGGGAACAACTGCAACGCCTCACCCGATTGATCGAGGACCTCGATGATGTCTCCCGCGCCCAGGAAGACCGCATTGAATTAGACCGTGCCGAACAACCCCTGGGTGAGCTTATCCATGCCAGCGCAATCGCGGCACAGGAGGCCTACGCGCTCAAAGGGGTGAGCCTGCAGGTGGTTCCTGTCACAGCGCCCGTTTTCGTGTTCGTGGACCGCCAACGTTTCGGCCAGGTCATGGGCAATCTATTGTCCAATGCACTGCGTCACACTCCCGCAGGTGGTCAGGTCATGATCAGCGCCCGTCGACAAGGTTCGGAAACCGTGCTGATTGATGTGACGGACAACGGGGAAGGGTTGACCAGCGACCAGCTGGGGCACATCTTCGAACGCTTTTACCGCGGTGACGCTGCCCGCAATCGTGACAACGGTGGTTCTGGGATTGGTCTCACGATTTCCAAGGCATTAGTCGAAACCCACGGTGGCACCCTGACTGCTGCGTCCGCCGGGCCTGGTACCGGGACCACACTCACCATCCGTCTCCCACTTTCTCCACCATCAGGGGGTTCTGCTCATGGCCATTCCGTCTTACCTGGGGCATGAAAACTCTCAACCCCTAGCCCATATACCCCATGGGGGTATATGGTGGTGGGTGAGAACCTCCCCAGTCCACTCTTATCAGGAGCTTGAAGATGACCACCCTGCTGCCATTGACCTCCACCCAATCGACTGATCCCGCTGGTTGTGGGTGCTGCGGCCCTGCCGAGTCAGCTGAGGCTTCCGCCCCCAGCGGTGACGCGGCCACTGAATCCATGACCCGATATCGAGTATCTGGTTTGTCCTGCACCGGGTGTGTCAACACTGTCACCTCTGCCCTCGGGGAGGTGCCACAGATCACTTCAGTTGATATAGAACTGATCAAGGGTGGTGTCTCCACGATCACCGTGACCGGAACCGCATCCCGGAAAACCGTCACGCAGGCCATTGAACAAGCCGGTTATGCCCTCGCCCCTTCCTGATCCGACCACCCACCACCCCCAGAGAAAGACAGGAGTTTC
>NZ_CP047206.1 GCF_030408735.1 Corynebacterium faecale
TTATTCACTCAGCTGGCGTTTCAGCTTAATTTGCACGGGAAGAGGGCCTCTATAGATAGTGAGTCCTTCTTGTACCACGCTCACTTCCACCTGGTGCCACTCATTCTGAATTGAGGTAATACATTTCTTCACATGCTCCCTAAAGTCCCGCATTTGAGCAGGAGTTTTTATTTCCTGGGGAGAAAATTGTTTAGCCAGTATGTCCCAGCTAAATGTGTAACTAGGGTATCCCCGCTTGAGCACCCAATACTTTTTAAGCGTGATCCAGATATACATATCCATTGCTCTGGGCTTTCCGAGGGCAGTAAGGACATTAAGGTCGATGGGAATGGGGGACTCCGTAATTTCTTTATAAAATGTTGGAGTCAGCGCGATAAAGCACTCTTTAAGCGGCGTGGTGGTTTCACCATTCGAGAACCACAGCTCGTGGTCATTACTGATTTCCATTGCGGGTGTAGCTTTTCTCCGCGATGAATACTGAGTCCGAGCGATACTTTCTATTTTGATCGAACAAGCAGTGATCTTTTCAATCTGGGTGCGAAGATTTGAAATAACGCTCCCACCACCTCGAGTTTTTAACCCGATGGCTCGCAAGAAAGTATTAAGAGATGTTCCCAGCGGGATCTTTCGGGCTTCCTCGTGAGTTATATATCCCAGTTCGGCTTGCCCGTGCCTGGCGACTGCCTGCGTTATGAGGTAGGCCATGATGAGACGTGGGTATTTTCCATAAGGAATGCCGTCAGTAGCCGAAACTGTGATGCGAAATGCCCCTTGATGCACTTGGCGCATTGTTTCTTCTGTAGCTCGATAAGGGAAAAGTGCCTGAACAAAAAGTTTAGATACGTACCCAATATCAACTGAGTCATCACACATCTGACCAGACAGGCTCTGGTTATTCATGGTGCTTAGGGTATTATCGGTCATGATCCTCGCGCTTCCTCAAACGTATGTGGGGGTTTATCCGGGACTGTTACCGCAGTACCCGGATTTTTAATTTCTCTCACAGTATTACACGGCTGTAATTCAAGCTACATATCCACCAATGGTGGGAGCGCAACCTCACGCCATCCTTGGAACCCATTTTCGCGGCACCAATCCAAGGCGGGCACTCCCTGATCCTCGATGTGGAACTCCAGGCCGAGTCCTGCTTTCACGCATGCACCCGTGGGCTTGGGCACTTCATGGTTGCACACATGCAACTCCAACATGAGAGTCTCCACCTTTGCAGCCTCTTTGATTTTCGTTGCCAGCCACACAGCCTTTTTCATAGCCTCAACATCCGCCGTGGTCTGCTCGCCGTCGTAATGCTTATCATCCGGGTGGAACGTCCCGTACCACAGAACCTTTTCACCCTTGCAGACCGCAAAGGAGTCAACCTCAGCATCTCCGGCTGCGTTGAGCACTACGCGCGGGCCGTCTTTCGACTCGGCATTTAGGGCTTCCGCCTTGGCTTCTAGCTCTTCCTCATACCGCTTCTTGGCTTCGGCGCGTAGCTCGTCATAATCCAGGTCGAGCTGCTTGCGGATCTCGGTTTTGAACTTCGGGAATTTGGATTTGGTGGCAAGCTCCTGCTCCTTGGCCCAGGCGTACAGCTCTGAGTGGGTGGTCATCGCCCCCAATTCCTCGGCATTTTCCTCCACGAGGGCGGCAATTGCGTCCCATTCCTGTGCGCTGGTTTGAGTGCTCATCATCGTCTCCTTTTAGACAAAAATATTTGACACGTTAATTAAATGTTAGTGCTTATGCTTCCGCTGCATTGCTCCCTGGCTGCGTCCTATAGCAGCAGTTATTTCTTCGCGTGGTTTCCTAAAAAGTTCCGCTAGTACCTCCACCTGTTCGGGGGTGGCCCCGACTACTCCGCGCTCTAGCTTCCCGTAGGTCTGCTTCGGTATCCCGGCCCCCTCGAAAGCCTTCCAGACATCCTCATGGTTGAGTCCGGCATGGATTCTCAGGTCTGCGAGATAGGCCATGTTAGGTGAGACGTCAACAAAGTCCCAGGTAGAGACTTCAAAGTAAGATGCAAGGCGTTTTAAATGCCGGGGAAGTGGCGCATTTACCCCCGACTCCCAGCGGGAAAGCGTTCCCACTGAAACATTTATTTGGGCCGCAAGATACTCAAGGCTGACGCCAGATCCTAACCGGAGGGTCCGTAGACGATCCGGGTTCCAACCGCGCGCGCCTCGATGTGGGGCCATGAAAAATCCTCCTGTGAATGCCTTGCATGAAAATCATTATAGGGTATTCTGAAAATGCAAACGGAAAATCGAAACGAAAGAACATCGTGTGTCCACCGGGGATAAATCCGGGTTCAGCATTAAGTTATTTAGGGGCCTACGATCCTTGGCTTCATTTTCCCTCACATCACCTTACGGAAAGGCTGTCATCTCACATGACGTTGAACCGCACCACCCGAGCACTTTCGGCCCTGCTGGCCACCGGGGCGTTGGTACTGTCTCCCACCGTGGCCATGGCGCAAGAACAGCCGGGCACCGGCACCGGTGTTCAGCCGGGCACCGGCACCGGAGGGGACAAGCCCGCTCCCAAGCCGGAACCCAAGCCAGAACCTGCGCCGGAACCCAAGCCGGAACCCAAGCCGGAACCCAAGCCAGAACCCAAGCCAGAACCTGCGCCGGAACCTGCGCCAGGAGGGGGGACGAATGTTCCGGTCAATGGCGGGGATTCTCAGCCGGGCACCGGTAACGGTGCTCAGCCAGGCACCGGCACCGATAAGCCTGTGACCCCTGCCCCAGCACCGACCCCCACCCCTGCGCCAGCACCAAAGCCAGTGCCACAGCCACAGCCTGAGCGCCCGGTGTATGTCCCGGTGACTCAGCCGTCTGATCCAGCGCCAGCACCTAAGCCTGTCCAGCGGCCTGCGCCAGCACCAAAGCCAGTGGTGGCCCCAGCACCGGCTCCTGCACCTGCGCCTGTGGCCCCGGTCCCTGCACCGGCACCTGTGGCAGTTCCAGCACCGGCACCTGCGCCGGAGCCACTACTGAGTGTTGATCTCGATGGCGCTGGCACCGGAAACGTGACCGTGACCGAGGATGAAACCGGCATGAGCACGGCAGGGCAGTGGACAACTCCCCTGGGCGAGGGAGCTGTGGATCTCCACGTTTCCCACCCTGACGCTGACTACAACGTCACCGCCACCGACCACCTGACCGGACAGTCCATCACCTGGAACGTTGGCCTTGCAGCACAGGCCAGCGAGTGGATTGATAGCCAGCCGTGGGCAGACAATATCACCACTGATATTCCGTCTGCGCTGACTGCGATCCCCACCCAGGGCGCAATTGGTGGAGTGACTTACTCCGCCACCGTGAACCAGTAAGTCAACAGACATCTGAGGAGGTGCCCTTATGGCCCGCAAAAAGCCGGAACCACTACCACCGCCAGAACGGCCTGAGATCGACCACTGGCGCGATTGGATTCCAGTCGCAGAGGTGGAAGAAATCGACGTCGATCCGGCCGTGGAAGAACAGGTCGAGGATCAGGTGCTCGATGCAAAACCAAAGCGCAGCAAGGCCCGTGTGGCTGCTGTGTCGGTCGCGGCCGTTGCCTTGCTGGGTATTGGTGGTGGGGGAGTGGCGTTTCTAATGAACAACAACCAGAACCCCACTGAAATCACTACCGCTTCGCAGCAGGCGATCACCGTCACTGAGACCCCTGAAAAACCAGAACCCGAGCCGTTTTGCTCAAGTCCTACGGCCACCTCCGACGATGCCCCCATGCTGTCCCCGGAAGGGGTTATTCAGCATCTCCAGTACGCCTACTACGTGACCAAAGATGTCAATGTCGCCCTCGATACCTACACCGCTGATGCCGGAGTATCGGAAACCGCGCTGCGTGAAGCTATCGAATCCACCCCAGAAGGCACTGAGCATTGTCTCATCATTGACATTGTGGACGAGGAAGCCGGTCTGGTGAACGTCGATTTGCAGGTCAAAGACCCAGATGAGTCCTACCGGACGTACCTGCAAAAAGTCACCGTTGTCCCCCTCGACAACGGCGAATACCGAATTGCATCCATCGAAGCCCGCAAGGAGCTGACTGCATAATGGAACGCCTATCAGCAGTATCACCCCCTGATCGTCCCTTGGCGGTGACGCAGCCAGATCCACAGAAACGGCCACCGTTGGTGTGGCTTGTCGGTGCTCACGGTGGAGCCGGCACGACCTATCTCGCTGCATCTCTCGCCTTTGTCGGGGAAAAAGGCAACGCCTGGCCTGATGTGTCTGCCGAGGATGTATCGCCCTATGCCGTGATCGTGGCTCGGGAAAGCACCTCGGGCCTGGATGCGGCAGAAACCGCGCTGCGTCAGTGGCACACCGACCCTGCACTGCGCGAGGTCATCCTCCTGGGCCTGGTGCTTGTAGCTGAAACCAGCTCGAAGAAGCTGGGGAAAGAGCTACAAGCCTGGCGGGAATCCGTCTCCGCGCTCGCCCCGGAAACGTACCGGGTGGGCTGGATTCCAGACTGGACAAACCTGCGCCCTGGCGAGTTACCAACCTGGTGGCCTGGGGATGCAGTGCCAGAAAAGAAGAAAAAGTACGAGTCCGAGGTACCAGCGACAATCGCCACAGTCGGACATCACCTCTATACAGCTGCAATCGCAGACCTCACTGAAAAGGAAGAAACCAATGCTTGATCTCTCACTGATCGCGCAAGCTGCCAACGACACCATCACCTTGGCTCAGCTGCCCGCTGGCACTGGTGGCGGTGCGGGTATCCCTGACATTGCCCCAGAAGCACCACCATTTGCAGACAAATTCCTCGATCTTGGCTCAGCGGGTACCTGGGTGGCTTACCTTGCCTGTGCTGCGGCTCTGGTGTTCGCTGGCGCGAAGATGGGTTGGGAGCGCTGGCAGGGCGGACAGGTGGAATCACCGAAGAAGATGGCAGCAGTTATTTTCGGCGCCATTATCGTTGCTTCCGCTGTGTCCATCGTGAACTGGGCGTCGGCATAAGCCATGGCAATTTTCGGAATCCTCGACACCATCGGAAACGCCCTGAATCCGGCTTTCGGAAACGGCGGAAACGGGAATTCGGGAACTCCGCAAACGCTCAACGACTTTGGCCTGGGCTTCCTCCAGGAAGGCGGCGGTTACGGAGTTACCGCGGGTGGACAGCAATTACCACCTGATGCTCTGGAGCCGCTGACCCAGGCCATGAGTTACGCCATGTGGATCAGCCTCGCCGTTTTGGTCGGAGCGCTGATCCTCGGCGGTGCCCAACTCGGGTGGGCACGATCCCAAGGTTATGAACCCAACGCAGGGGCACAACGCACCCTTGTAGCAATTATCGTTGCGGCCCTACTCGGCACCGTGGCATCTACCTCTGCCGTGCTTATCGGCTAAATATAAGGAGCACCAGCTATGTCGGCAGAATCCTCTGCGACTACCAGATGGGGACTCATCGGAGCTGTAGCAGCTCTCGTCCTAATTGTAATTTTTTCCTCTGCCACCGTAATATCGGCACTTTCTTCACCAGATAGTGCCAGTGGCCAGGAAGTCGCGGAGGATTCCGGCCTGACACGCGATCAGCGCACCACAGTGCGCGATCAGATCGGCCGCACTGTCTACTCACCGCTTAATGAGGGTGGGGACGTGTTTGAGCCAACCAAGGGCATGGACGAAAACTCGAGTTCCTACTTCACTTTCCGCCCTGATGTGGAGTGGCAACGACTATCCGGGTGGACGAAGAAGTCAGTGGCGCGCGACTACCCGTACTCGGCGGTTGCTGGGCCATGGGAAGTCACCGATGGAATCGCCCACAGCTTTGCTAGATCACCCCAAGGTGCGGCCCTGGCAGGCATTCACATGCTCAACGGCCTGGCACAAGGTGGCGAACGAGCTGCGAAAGCCACCATCCGGTTTGTCGATGATGACCTCAGCGTCGAGATCGCAGAACAAATGCTGGCGGAACCAGAAGGGCCGCAGCTGCCCGAACAGTCCTGGTCAAGTGCTTATGCCTCGTACACGATCCTGGACTACAGCGACGATGAAGCGACCATCCGCTACGGACTAGCTGATGGAGATGGATATGCCTCCTGGGATCTCACCGTTCACTGGGTCGGTGAGGACTGGAAAATGCGGGCGAATTCTGTTGCACCCGAACTGAGACCACAAGGAAAAGAAATGGTCACCCGCTGGGTGACCTTATAGAACCGGAGCGCGAAAAAATGACTGAGACAACCACCACCACCGCCACTGCCGATGTGAAAGAACCCCGTCCTCGGTGGGGAATCATCATTGCTGGTGTTTTCCTGATCTTTGTGCTCATTGGCGCAGTCGTGATGTGGGTCAATAACGACGATGAGCCAGACGCTACTGCTACCACCTCGGGATCATCCCAGCCTATTTCCGGTGATAGTCGCCAGACTGTCACTGACCGCCTCGGCCGGGTGGTGTTCATGCCGGACAACCCTGCCGGAGATGTCCTCTCCAAGACGGAATCCACCACCGATGAGTTAGATGTTCAGTGGCAGCGACTAAGCGGGCGTACACAGATCACTATTGCGCGTGACTACCCCTTTTCCGCTACCGCTGGGCCATGGGAAGTCACCGATGGTATCGCTCACGGCTTTGCCCGCTCTGCTGAGGGGGCGGCACTAGCAGGTATTCACGCATTCCTTGGTATCGGTCAAGGTGGCCAGCAAGCATCTCGGGCCAGCCTCCAGTTCCTTTCTGATCCCGCAGCTAAGGAAGCACCCCAGTTCATGCTCGATAACCCCGATGGTGTGCAGTCCCCAGAAGCACCATGGACAACCACATTCGTGGCCTACACCGTGTTGAGCTACGACGATGACAACGCGCTGATCCGCTATGCCATTCCATCCGGTGATGGATACCAGCAGCTCGACGCAAGTTTGGTGTGGCAAGACGGTGACTGGAAACTCACCCCTGGTGTGCCTTTCACGAAAACCTCTGCTGTGGCTGAAAGTGAGGTGCAGACATGGGAACAGCTCTAAAGAGATTTTTCTCCGCACTCGCCCTTGCCCTGGTGCTGTTTCTGGGAGCATCCAGCACCGTCACAGCTCAAGAAGCTGAGGGCCAGTCAGATAACGGCCTTGCCTGCCTTGCCGCAGACATCGGCACCATCGGCGGCACTATCGCAGCCGTGGTTCCAGGTGCTCAGACTTTCGCCCCCATCCTGAGTGTGATCGGCGGTGCCGGACAAGCCGCAGGCGGTGGAGATTGTGCCTTGGGTGAGGGAATCCTCGGACTTGGCGGCACCATTAAAGATGCTGTTAAGGACAAGATTTATGACTCCACCCTGGGTAAGTTCATCGAATCTATGCTGGTGGCTAATGGTCAGCTGCTGAAAACCATTTTCTCCTGGTGGATCGCTGTCCCCAGTATCGACATGGGTGATTTCGGCGCGCTCGATGGTGCCAGCCCAGAACAGCTCCTTGGTCTGGCTGATGAGGCAGGCCAAGCCTATGCCGATGCCACCGGAGGGGAAAACCCCATCGCAGGACTTGCTGAAGGGATAGGTGAAGCAGGCTCAGAATCCAGTGTTCCTCGGGTCGGTAATGGTGGTGACCTCAGCGGACTGGCAAACCCGGTGGCAGAAGATGGTAGCTCGCTGCTGTCGAAGATCAATGACTACACCGGCTCTCTCCAGGTCTGGCTGCTCATGCTGGGGATCATGCTCGGACTCATCCGCATTGCCTGGGCACACCAGCAAGCACAGGGTCAAGAATCCATGGCCATGGTCAAGGGCATTACCCGCGCGGTCTTTATCGCCTCCGGCTTCTCCGTCTTTATCACCCTGGCCACCCGATTCAGCGACAACCTCTCGGTGTGGTGGATGTCAGAGATGGTCGAGCCAGAAGAGTTGGCGAATTTCGCGGAGCAGATCGTTAAGCTCTCCTTGTCGCCCCTGGCTGGTGCCCTGGTCTTTATCGTCGGTCTATTGGGACTACTAGCCGCCATCGTCCAGGTGGCGATCATCATCATCCGCAACGCGCTGCTCGTGGTAGTCGTTGCCGTGATGCCTTTGGCCGCGGCTGCGTCCCTGACACGGGCGGGAAATTCCTCGGTGGAAAAGCTCATGGGCTGGTCGGTCGCGCTGGTGCTGTTTAAGCCAGTGGCCGCATTGATCTACTCCATTGCGATCTCACTGATCGGATCAAGCACCGATCCGTGGGAAACCATTACCGGTATGGCATTGCTGGCCATGGCAGTAATGACCTTGCCTGCACTCATGGCCATGGTCGCCCCTGCTACCCAGGCAGTCGGTGGCGGTGCCTCTGGCCTGGGAGTTGCCGCAGGTGTCGCCGGTGGTATCGCCACCGGTGCCGCAGCCGTGGCCACCGGAGGTGTAGCCGCAGGAGTCATGGGTGGCGGTGCCAGCAAGGTCGGCGCACTGAGTAAATCCGGTGCCGGTGTGGGAGCCGGTGTCGGTGGTGGTGGGTTCGGCGCACCATCGGGAGCAGGTGGCGGTGGTGGTTCCCCATCTGGCGCTGGTGGCGGTGGTGGCCTACTTCCTGGAGGTGGTGGGGCTGGGGGAGCCTCGCCCCTGGGTGCAGGTTCTGATCTGGTTACCGCTGGTGTCGGGCCATCAGGTAGTACCCCGGATGCAGGATCAACCACCTCTGTCCCACCGGTGCCAACCGGTGGTGAGGGCGGAATTGGTGGCGTCACACCATCTGGATCTCCCGGTGGAGCAAGCGCAGCACCATCATCTCCTGGCGGAGCCGGTGGCACAGGTGTTGTTCCCACCCCCGGTGGCGCAGGCGGGGCAGGTCGTGGCGCGAGCGCAACACCTCCACCTCCCGGTGGGGCAGGATCTATCCCCACACCCGGTGGAGCAGGCGGAGCTAGTAGAGCAGGTGGCGGGGGAGTTATCTCCAGCCCCGGTGGAGCTAGTGGCGCTGGCGGGTCGGTGGGATCACCGTCTCGCGGGGCCAGTGCGTCCTTTGGCGGAGGGGCCATTAGTGCCCCCACACCATCTGGATCAGGTGGATCGACAGGTGGTGGCCACGTTGCTGGAAATGCCGTCCAAGGTATTCAGCAGGGCGTGAGCAAAGCAGAAGATTTCATCAACCAGAACGCAGATTTCGACCGTCCGACCGGAGGTAAATAATGTCTACGCGCACTTATGGCAACTGGGGTAAACCTCGGTCAGCGGGTCTTTACGGAATGACCTTTGAGACATCAGCGATTGTGCTCGGTGCCATCATCTTGGCGCTGTTCACCATCATGATGGGCGGGCTGTCGGCGGCGATTCCACTACTGATTATTGAATTTTTTGTTGTCGCTCCGTTGGTTATCAAAATCGGCGACGAAACCGGATATGAAAAGGCGATCATCTTGTTTAAGTTCCTGCGTGCAAAGTTCAACGGCGAAACCACCTACCGGTCGGGGCGTTTTTCCCGTGTCCCTGGTGGCACCTACAAGCTTCCTGGTCTGCTTCACCGCACCGATCTTTACAACGTTCCCACCGCTGGCCTGGGTGATTTCGCCATGGGCCACGACAAGCCTCGCGGATTTTATACCGTGTGGTTCAATTGCTTTCCCTCTGGAGCAGAAGCTATTGAAGCGGACTCTATTGACACCATGGTCGATCATTGGGCTGCGTTTCTGGAAGATGCCAGTAACGTCACCGATCTGGTCTATGTCACCGTGACCCACGAAACCTCCCCGGAATCAGGTATCCGTCTGGCCACCGAAGCAGAACGGATTGCCCAGCATGGCACTGTGGATATGGCCAAAGAGATTATTCACGAAGCTGCTGAGATTTTGCCGCAGGTCTCAGCGCGGATGTCCTCACGTGTGGCGGTGACGTTTAAGGCCACCACCGCAGAAACGCGCAAGAATGTGCGCGCAGAAGCAACAGAAATTGCTCGTTTTCTGCCGGGGCTGATGACTCGCCTCCAGGAGGCCGGCGTGACCGTCTCGCTGATGAATCCTGCAGAAGTGTGCGGATTCGTTCACTCTGCGTATGTTCCCGATGATGAAAACGAAGTGGAGCGTGCCCTGGTCACCGGTGAAGATCATGGATTTACCTGGGATAACTGCGGGCCGACAGCAGCTCAGGAAAGCTCCGCTGACTACCTCCATGACGGCTACAAGTCAGTGACCTTTGAGATGACTCAGGCACCGCGAGGACTGGTGACAGAACAAACCCTGACACCATTGTTTGCCATTGACCCCGATCTGCCGCGTAAGCGGGTGACCATGGCTTTTAGGCCCCATGATTCCGGTGATTCCGCAACGCTTGCCGATAAAGAATTCCGCGACAACCTGTTTAAGTCTCGTTCTGCGGGCGGCATCGGATCTATCGCAGATGATATGGCGGCTGGTGCAGCACAGCAGACCCGTATCGAGGTCAACTCCGGTTCTCGGCTGGTGCGCTTTGGTCTGATGATGACCGTAACCCATTCGGCTGATGATCCCGCTGAGTTGGCTCGCCAGGAGTCTGTGATGGAGCAGCGCGCTCGTCAGTGTGGTCTCAAAGTGCGACGCTGCCGTAGCTGGCAAGCCGCCGCCTTTGCCTCAGCCCTGGGCGCAGGCATTGTGCTTCCCGAAGAAACCAGCTTCACGAAATTCGTCTCAGGATAGGACACGATCATGACTACCACCACCACTGACATTGACCAGCTCAATGCCCGTTTTGAACAAGCTGCCTCCGAGGAACCCACCACCTCGGTAGAAGAAGTAGAAAAGCTGTTAGCACCAGAAGTAACCCGGAAAGTTACCGCACTGGGCCGCATTTTCGGCGTCGGCCCTGTCAAGGTAGCTCGATGGGAAGAAACCATAGGCACCGGCCAGTCTGCCTTTGGCGCTCATCTAGGACTTGCTCTGACCACCCGACCAAAGCAGAAAAAGAAGCGGGTGAAAACAGGCCAAGATCCCGATTTCGGGTTCCCGGTTGCGCGTGCAGATAATGCTGGTCTTATCGGCAAGCATGGTGGCCGTCAATCCCTGGTGGCCCCGGCGAAAGAGCACCGGGGATCATCCAAGCAGGTCTGTGGCCTGTGGCCCTGGGGTGTGGGCGCTAATGCTCCGATTGTGGGAACCCCGATTGGTTCTCATATCCGCACCGGCGCACCGGTGTGTTATGACGCTTATAACTGGTTTGAGCACGGCGGATTCATCTCCAACCCCTCCACCTTCATCATGAGCCTGCCAGGTAAAGGTAAATCCACCCTGGCTCGGCGTATGGTCACCGGCAAGATCGCCCAAGGTGTTACCCCGCTGATTCTGGGTGATCTGAAACCGGATTACGTTGACCTTATTCGCGCGCTCGACGGCCAGGTCATCAGTGTCGGCCCTGGCGCAGGCAAGATCAACCCCCTCGATGTGGGGGCACTGGGCAGGATTATCCCCCGGCTGGAAAAAGCCGGGAGGGATGATCTGGTGGAAGATGTCTGGGCACAGGTGATCTCACGTCAGGTGCTGGTGATTTCCAGTTTGATCCAGATTGTCCGTGGTGGCCGTGTCGCGGACTTTGAAGAAACCGTGCTGTCCTCGGCGCTGCGGAAACTCTACTCAGAAGATTTTGTCGGCGGAGAAAAGCACTCGGCGGTCACCTTTGGGCCAGAAAACCCCCCGATTCTGGAAGATCTCATTGAGGTGGTTATTGCTGGTGACGATGACATGATGCTCGATGCCGCCGCCGATGACATGCGCGAATACAGCGAAACCGTCAAGCCTTTGCGTCGTGCGCTGCGCTCGATTGTGCGTGGCCCGTTCGGTGAGGTCTTCAACGGTCACACCGATGTGCGGATTGACGTGGATGCACCTGCGGTGTGCATGGATGTCAGCAGCCTCGGCCAGGACTTCTCCCCGCTGATGGCAGCGGTGTTGTTGACCTGTTGGTCAGATGGGTTCGGCACCGTCGATGCCGCGCACATCCTGGAAGATGCCGGTCTATCAGATCGCAAGCGCAACTTCATGGTGGTACTCGATGAGATGTGGCGCGTGCTCGGCGCTGGTGTGGGCCTGGTGGATCGCGTGAACGCGCTGACCCGTTTGAACCGCACCATCGGCATTGAGCTGGTGGAAATTGTTCACACTTTTAAGGATCTGGAGGCTTTGCCCTCTGAGGAAGATCGAAAAAAGGCCATTGGCTTCATCGAACGCGCTGGTGCGCTGATTGTCGGGGCACTCCCCCGAGACGAGATGATGCGACTGGCTAACATCAAGCCGTTTACGTCCGCAGAAATCAATATGGTCTCGGCCTGGTCAAGTAACACCCGCGCAATGACAGAAGCACCCCGGCCAGGACAAAAACGCGCTGTGCCTCCAGGAACCGGCAATTTCCTTATCAAGGTCGGTGAATCAGGCACTGCCGGTATCCCGGTTCATGTCACCCTGACACAGACCGAACTCAACCTTGGTGTTCACGACACCAACCAGCGATTCGAGAAGTAGGAGTACGGGACATGGCACGAGTAGTACGTGAATCAGATCAAGGCACTCCGGCAGGTGCCGATGGAACCGCCTTTCTTGTCCTCGCGGGTGCTGCTGTGGCAGCTCTGGCCCTGGCGTGGTGTTCGATTAACGCTGGCCTGTGGGCTGCGGGAGAAGTCTTTATCCTTAATCCCGTTTCGGCGGTAATCGCGCTGGCGACAGGAAACGTCCCTTGGAACTGGGCATCATGGACAGCCCTCATCGTCGTAATCGTCATTATTGCGATCTTCATTTTCTTACTGGCCCCATCACCGAAAAGCCCCAGTGAAAAAGTCCACGCCCGAGCCTCAAAAATGATGGCGCGTCCCTCAGAACTGAACGGGCTGACCGGCAAAGTTGCTCAGGAAAAAGCCACCCGGCTCTATGAAGCAGCCGATCCGAAAAATAACGCCAGCACCACCGGGTTGCTGGTGGGGCGCACAGTGGCGAAACCACACAGTGATATTTACATGTCCTGGGAGGATACGGCTGTAGTTCTAGCTGGTCAGCGCATGGGTAAAACGCAAGCCTATGTCACGACCTCGATTCTTAGTGCCCCTGGCCCTTGCGTGGCCACAGCCAATAAACGTGACGTGGTGGATATGACCCAGGCAGGGCGCAGCGAAAAGGGGCAGGTGTGGCTGTTTGATCTGCAAAATATCGCCACCGACACCTCGATGGACTGGTGGTGGAACCCGCTGCGCGAAGTCCACGACTACCGTGATGCACGCAAGCTGGCGAACTACTTTGCCTCGGCGGTGCGCTCTGGTGGTGGCGAAGCTCGAAAAGATCCCTATTTTGATACCGCTGCCGAAGAACAGCTCTCCGCCTATATCTTTGCGGCCGCAAAAGCCGATGGGGATCTGCTGCACGTCCTGGAGTGGCTGAAAAACGACACCTCGGAAACACCGGTGAAGATTTTGCAGGCGGTGGGAGAAAATGCCGTGGCCCAAAGTGCCAACGCCAATATTCACATGAACCCCAAGCAGAAAGATGGCGTGTTCGCCATGGCCGCGAACTTTTTATCTGTGCTTAATGACCGTGGGTATGCGGCTGCGGTGACACCGGAGCACCGCGCACAGTTGAGTGTGACCAGCGAGGGTATCCATACTGATCGCGGGCTGATGGTGGGCCAGCAAAAACCGGAATTCCGGGTGATGGATTTCGCCAGTTCTAAAGACACTTTGTATGCCATGTCTGTAGAGGGGCCTGATTCCCCCTCTGCTTTGACTACCGCGCTGGTGGGCCAGGTGATCGACGCTGCTCAGAAAACAGCCCGGAAGATCCCTGGTGGTCGGCTAAAAACCCCGATGGTGTGTGTGCTGGATGAAGCTGCCAACGTCGTGCGCCTGGAGGAACTGCCCAGCTTGTACTCCTACTGCGGATCACAGGGAATTTTGCTCATGACCTTCCTCCAGTCCCGTTCACAGGCATTTCGGGTGTGGGGCCAGGAGGGCTTCCGCGCCATGATGGAATCATCGAACCTCGTCATTTACGGCGGGGGCATTAAGGATAAGGATTTCCTCGCAGAAATTTCGGCCATGATTGGCCAGATGAGGGTGGAACGTACCTCCACCTCGCGGGGATCACAGACTAACTACTCGACTAGCTTTGAGCGTCAAGACATCATGGGTATTGACGATCTTCAAGCTCTGCCGTCCTCCCATGCCGTGATTATGAGTTCCGGCAACCGGCCCACGCTGGCCACCAAGGTGTTTTGGTCAATGTCGCCGTTTAAGGAGGCTGTGGAAGAGTCAATGAGACAAGCTAAAGCTCGTGAGATGGGCACTGACGTAGTAGCTAAGGAGAGCTAAGCATGGATGATGAGGATCTGTTCGGCAGTGACTTCGATGACTCGGATGAATTGCTCGATGATGATGTAGAAGAAGGGGTGGCAGACACCCCTGCCCCTCAGCGGACTGGATCTGATACCTCGGCCGGCGATGAGGAGAAAAAGCCGCAGTATGCCACCGTCTACGATTTCGTAGAGCAACAGTTATCGTTTGTGATCCAGCGCAAGCTCAGTGTGCAGGTGGGCCGGGGGTTGGTGTGGGACCCAGCCTGGTGGCGGTATCCAGAAGTAGTCGTGAGGTTGTCGGTGCTTCATCGTGCCTGGGAAGCCGCCTTTGCTTCAGAAGATCCCTCGGCGCTATCCACCTGGTGGCTCCATCACTGCGATCCGATGATGGATCGTATTCTCAATGGTGAAAGCGGCCCGTTCCATGCCTATGACGCCAACAATCCGACTGCGCCTGTGCCACCGGGCCTGGAGATGATGCCGCGCACACAAGAAAATATCGCCAAATACGCCCCACCTAAGAAAAAGTAAGACAAAGTAAAAGCCAATCCCGCACACGCGGGGGTGAAAACCCAGCCTCCCGGCTGGGTTTTCTTCTTACTTACTTTTCTTCACTGTCCGCATCCGGGCACCCGGCAGATCGTCGTCATGATTCTCCCTGATTGTTAACCCGCACCATACATGCGGACGGGCAGCTGCATGTCTGCATGGTGTGGGTTAGTGGTTATAATCCAGCATCCAGACCGGGCATTTCCCGGGTCTGTGCGGCCTCGGGCGCTGGGGTCGGTGCGTCAAAGGTGGTCTCCTGATATTGCCCCAGGGCGGTTTCAAGATCAGTGCTGTGCCACTGGCTCAGCAGATGATCCATATCTGCCTGGTCACTGACGGTCGCGGCGTTGTCGGCAGCGGGGGCCTGGAACAGGGTGAGTTGTTCACCAACTGCCTTATCCAGGTGTGTGTCTGATACCTGGGATAATTCCGAGAGGGCAAAAGAAGTCGCCATGATGGGCACAATGGTGCTGGCCATGCTGGGATCAGGTGAGGTGTTTTGGGCTTGCTGGCGTTCTTGTTCCGCAGCAGCTCGGTCAGCCTGGGCTTGCTGGCGATCTGCCTGGGCCTGGGCCGCGGCTTGTTCCGCCTGTGCGCGCACCCGTAGTGATTCTTCCCTATCTGTCATGGTGACGTAAAGCTGTTGGGGATCAATGCCGTTGTCTTTAATCAATTGATCCCACTTCTGGGCGCGTTCCGGGTTGTTGTCGCGGTCGCGGTGCGCGAGTGTCCACCCGGCTGCAAGTTCTCCGAGACGATCCGCAGCACCGGTGTGAGGACTCACCATCTTGTCCATAGCGCGCTGGCTTTCCCACCGGCGCTGATTGGTGCGGTTAGTAGTGGAAAGTAAATCACGCATATTCCGTGCGATCCGCTCGGCGGTCTGGCGAACTTCGGCGTTGACCTTATCTTCGATGGAGGGGCTAGTCATGGGGTTTTCTCCTTAACGCTCGCGGCCGTAATCGGCCTCGGTAGTGTGCTGGCGGGGTGCTGCATCCGGCCGGCTGAACTGCTTTCCATCTTGCCCGCTGCCGCCTGCTCGTGCCTGGGCAATGCGGCTATCAAGATCGGTGATCTTATTGCGGATTAGTGCCGCCTGCTCGCGGGACTGATGCTGCGTGGAATCGGCAGATAGCAACGTCGGCCACAGGCTCCGATCAGGCACCTGGGACAACAGATTGTCGTGGCGACCCTTGGCCCTATCCAGGGCGCTTTGCGACTCACGGATCTGCTTCTGGGCCTGGGCGTGGCGGTTGGTGATGTCTTGTTTCTTCTTGGCAGATACGAACAATCCCTTCGGCTCGGGCGGTAGCTCGGCCGCATACTTCTTCGCTGCCTGCACCTGGCGGGACAGCACTTCAATATCGTGCAGGATTGTCGGTTCTGCCGCCTGCACCTGGCGGATACGCGCGCGGGTGTCCGCGTCGGATTCCACCGGATCGGCAGTGGCACTAATGACTGTGGTGAGCTGCGATTCCAATTCGCGGCGCTCTGCGATAAGCATGTCAATCTCCCTTTCTTTATTACTACGGTCAGGTCGAGCAAGGTTTACAGCGCTGCGCTCTAGATCAGTCAGGGCAAGCTGGAGACGGGCAGCAATCGAGTCAGGGGCAGTCGAAAGATCCGGCGCATTAAGCAACATCTGGGTGATGTCGGTGGTTTCTGGGACAGATTTGTGCGCCTTTTCTGCCTGCTCTGCTCGCTGCTCGTAGCTGCCTACAGCGGTGGCCACGGTCAGTCCGGCATCAGCGGTACCCCACTTACTGCGCTCTGCTTCGGCTTCCTCAGCAGTAAGTGTGGAGCGTCGATCAAGCTCGTCACCGATGACAGACAACGCTGTTGTCAAGGTGGTGTGGTCAAAGCGTGCAGCCTGGAGTTGTTCATCAATGGACAGCGCTAACGTGCGTTCGGCGTGGATGGCCTGGGCAATATCTGTCCGGGCCTGGTGCGCCTGGAGCTGAATATCCCCCCACTGTTCGCGGCTGGGCAACTGCTTTTCCAGTGCTGCAATTTCTCGCTGAATCTGGAATTGACGTGAGCCATACGCAGTCGATGCCGTCTCATCCAGGTTCAGCACTGTGCTAATCAGCCTGTCCTGGTGGAGGGTGTGAGCATGAGAATTTTGCAGTCTCATATGCGGCTCGCCCTCGCGGAGACTGTCATGAATCGCCTCCAATTTTTCAATGATCGTGCTGCGGGCAGTAAGTCGCGCGCGCAAAATATCACGCTGCTCATTGAGCACTGGGGCTGACACATCGGCCACTCGATGCGGGGTCAGTCCCTCACCCATGGCCACCAATCTGTCGGCGTTCAGGCGACGCTGATCGACCAATGCGACACGATTGGTGCGCGCCCACTCCAGCAGTTCGGTGTCTACTCCTGGCCCCTGCGGTGGCAGGATACCCACGGGCATTGTGGCTTCCACGCGGGTCAATGCAGCGGTGAGATCATCGACAAAGGTCTCAGAATCTCGGCACGCACTGATCTCAACATCCACATCAATGCCTGCATTCAGTGCGTTACTAACGGCCTGGGCAATGGAGTTAATGTCATCATCATCTAGCTCAGATATGACTTCTGGCGCGTGGATGTTGAGAAGATGGGTACTCCATGAACGGATCATTGTCTCGCGGATATGGTTGTAGGATTCCAGCTCCACAGCGCGATCTTCCTCGGCAGAAGAGTCCGACAGCATGGACAACGCTGCCTTATTATCACTGCCGCGATTCATGACCTGCTCCCACACAGCGCGCGCATTGGCGGGGGTTTTCTTATCGTGTTCGGCTTCTGGATCGACAGTTTGCTCAGTCACAATCCACGCCTTGTTGCTCATTTTTCCGCGCGAGAGACCAACATAAGCAAGCTCCTTGGACTCGTGACCAGAGATGAGCATGTGGGCGGTATCAACGGTCATGCCCTGGGCGCGGTGGACAGTTGAGGCGTATCCCAGCTCGACATGGGCGCGTACATAGGCGGCTGGGAGGACAGCTCGGCCACCGTTTTCCTTATGGGAAACGTGCAGGTTTCCAGCGGCATCAGTGGCGTTAACCGTCCACAGATCACCATTGAAAATTCGTCGTCCGTCTTCTTTACCACCCACCAGATTGATGGTGGAGTCATTTTTACGAGTCACAATCTGGTCGCCTGCGTGCAGCGTGGCCCCGTCTCGGGCGACGATTTCAGCTGTCAGCGGGGCCAAGAAACCATCATTCAAGCGACGCTGTTGTGCGGCAGTATTAAGTAGTGCCACGTCCTTTCTGGTCGTGGCCATCATCAGGGAAGTCTTTCCATCGGCGGTTTCTACGGCCCATTCATTGAGGATTCCCTCACGCAACGCGGTGGAACTTCCCGTATTAATGCGGTCGTGTTTGTCGTAGAAGTCGTAAGAATCGTGCTCGCCCTCGCGGATTTTGAGTGACGCTTCGGCCTCACCCTCGGTCTTAAAACGCACGACTTCTTCCAGGCTTGGCGCGTTGGTTTCCTGGGCGAGAAGCTCCAACATGCCGCCAGATTCAACAGCTGACAGCTGAGATGGGTCACCAATCATGCGGACAACTGCACCCTGACGTTGCGCGATTTCGTTGAGTTGGTAGAGGTCTCGGGTTGACGCCATGCCGGCTTCATCGACAATAATCAGCGTTCCCCGGGTGATTCCGGTGTCCAATCCGTGCTTATCTCGGGTCAGGATCGACGCGATTGTCTGGCCAGCAATACCTAGATCATTGCCCAAAACATTCGCTGCTGCGGCAGATGGGCCAAGCCCAATGACATTGTTTCCCATGGCTTGCCAGGCATCGGAGACCACCTTCATGGAGGTGGTTTTTCCGGCTCCTGCGGGGCCAACAGCGACAGAAAGCTGCGCTCCAGATCCCAGTAACCAGTGCGCCATGGTGCGCTGTCCCTCGTTAAGTGGGAACCCATTTTCCTTTTCTACAGCGGAAATTACCGCGTCAATATGACGGCGAGTAGCGACAAACGGGGTCGCAATTCGGGTGGCATCAAGCAACTGCTGCTCGCGGAAAATGGTTTCCGGCGAGGTGAACTTATCACTCATGGACTGGTGGAAAAGTGATTTTCCCTTGGTGGTAGTCAGCCCAGAGACGTTCTCAAACTGCTGTCCTGTGAGCCTAATGGATCGTCCATCACGGACTTCCTGCATGACTGATTCGATCATTGCGCGCTGCTCGTCGGTGGTATTAAAGCGCATAACAGCCAGTGTTTCCGTAGCTGCGGAATAGATATTGGTGGCGTTCCACTGCGAACGTCGGCGCTCTAAAAGCTCCAAAGTACGATCTGCTGCGGTGTTCACATCGAGCACTTCCGTGTGCTC
Organism: Corynebacterium faecale; assembly: GCF_030408735.1. Lineage (NCBI taxonomy): Bacteria > Bacillati > Actinomycetota > Actinomycetes > Mycobacteriales > Corynebacteriaceae > Corynebacterium > Corynebacterium faecale. The sequence continues at coordinate 19,082 of NZ_CP047206.1, forward strand.
TTTTTCCTCATTAACCAGCCCAGTAACCAGTGCGGATACGTCAGAAGTACCCAGAACTTTCTCGGCTCGCTGCGCCCAAAGTGCCCGCATTTCCGTGAGCGACTGCTGATCTTGTTTCACTCCGCGCGTCTCTAGAGTCGCCTGCTGAGCCAACTTAATCTGCGTTTGCCAGCTCGGTTCGCGCTTATTCCTGGCACGAAAATCATCGACAAGTTCTTCTAAACGGCGCTCAATATCGTCTCGACGGGAGAACTCTTTGAGCAAAGAGTCGGGAACTCCAGCCACTTCGTAGACCGGGGATTTATTCTCACCGTGTGAAACAGCACGGAAAGATAGGCCCTTATTCCGTAGCTTATTAGTCAAAGTTTGGTTGTAAAGATTCGATGCAGCAACGTTCATCTGGAACATTGCCCGTCCATCTAGCGACCGCCATTTACCATCGTCAGGGCAGTAAATCTTATTGGCTACAGCGCAGTGAGTGTGAAGATTAGGATCACCAGCTCGGTTATCAAAGTGGTCAAAACGCGCAATTGTTAAGCCCTCGCCCTCCACTCGGATCACTCCGCCTGCGCCTTTACGGGAGAAAGACACGTTACTTTCCACCCATTCAAGGGTCTCAGAGACCGCCTCCCGGTGGGCATTTTCGATGTCTTTTTGTAGATCTTCGCTGCCAATTCCCCACAACGTTGTCACCGATTTCTGGGGAGTAAACACCAGATCGAAACCAGCTACAGCGTCGCCTTGTGCATCTCTAGTGGCCTTAACCCAGCCCATAATCTTCTTAGCATCGACGTTTTTCTCCTCTGGGAAACGCTGCTTAAAGTGCTGGGATGCGATTTCTAGAGTGATCTCCTTGTACTTTCTATCGGAAATTGTGCCACCGTTTTTGGCTCGTGAAACGCGCACTGCCTCGTCAATCTGGTCAAGCATTGGGTCGGCTTCTTTGATGTTGTCGGCGAACAAACGGCCAATCTGGGACTTCTTTAACGCCTTTCGAGCGGTCGCTCCATCCTTAATGGATGCGGCGATAATCTCGTCTGCATTCGGGTGCCTACCCTCTCCAAAAAGCGCCAGCATCTGCGCTTCGGTGACAGTTCCGTTGATTTCTAAGCGCTTGATTCCTGCCCCAGTCCACTCTCCTGGAGGCGTACCTTTCTCCGATGCGTAGTAGTTGGAAAGGGACTGTCCGGGCAGTCGTGGGCGGTCTCCGGTGGCTACAGAATCAGTCAGATAGGTGTAACCGGTGCCCGCAAAGAGCGTATGAAGTGTCATCATAACGGCCGCACCTCCCAACTTTCCGCACCATTTTTGCACGCTAAAATGTCTCTACCTGGCATTCTACACTTTAGTGCATGAGGTGTGTGGTTCTTTTTGGCGGTGCCCCGGCACCGCCAACGTTGTGACGTTTTTCCTGCGGTTCAGCAGGAAAAACTTCACAACGGTTCGACGTTGAGTATGATGAGCGGTAAATACCACTCAACAGGGAGACGTCATGGTTAGAGCCACTCGGGAAGATCGCAAGATGGCCAGGATGAGTAGCGCTGAGTACATGGAAGAAGTGCAGCGCTACTTGAAGATCCGGGAGGATCAAATTGTTTTGCTTCTGTCAGGGACGCGCGTTATTCGGGAAGGGCAGGTTGCTGTCGGCAACGCCATCCTCGAACTGCGAAAGATCGGCCTGAAAGCAAAAGATATTCAAGAGGTCTGTCACCTGACTGCTAAGGAACAAGCCGAATGCGTGCGCCTGGCGCAGCAAGAAACTCCAGCTGAAGAATCTGATGACGATCAGATGGAAGAGAATCAAAAAGAGCTTGATTCTGAGGTAGCTGAAACAGACACAGAAGAAAAAGCCCCCGTCGCTGCTAAGGCATCCGACGAACTAAAATAGGGTGGCTATGGATGAGCGACTGGACAGACGTTCCGCTTTTTCATATCGACGTGCCCTGTTCCGGTGAGGGCGAAGCCCTCCCGGAACAACGGCGGGTGGAAAGTTCCACGTCGCTTTCGATAACCGATAAAGAACGCGCGCGATTTAGAAAAAATATCGTGAAGTCGCCCTCATGCTGGTTTTGGATAGGCGCGATCAGTACACCCGATGGATACGGGCGTTTTACGTGGCAACGCGGTGGGAAACAGCGCACTGTGTTAGCTCACCGGTTCGCGCTCGAACTGGAAGGGTTTTCCACCGTAGGTGTTATTGCGGAACATTTCTGCAATGAACCTTTATGCGTGCGTGTCGATGAGCATCATGTCTTTGCCTCCACACAGTCTGACAACATTCGCTACGCGGTTACTCTCGGTCGGCACCGGGGCAACCGGCGCACCATTGCCCACGGGTTGTTGCCCGCTGAACGCTCCATGAGGATTCGACAAGCCTTACAACATGGGTGGGATGAGGAACGGTTTTATTCGGCTATCTCCCCCGGCCCACTGGATCAACCCACCCTGTTCTAAAGCTCGTCCAGGAACCAATGATTCAGCCCCGAACACTGGAAGTGTTCGGGGCTGAATCTGTCAGGTTATTTCAGGTTGGCGATCTCCTTGGCGAACTCGAACGCAACCGGGGCGGTGTTCTCGGTGAACGTCACCTTCTCCCACTCCCCGTCTAATACGGCTCGGGCTGATTCGTAGTGCTCCAGGGGGAAGTGGCTTTCCCACCACTTGATTGTTTCCTCTGCCCACTGGATGACACCGGGGAGAAGAATTGCTTTGTCTATCTCGCTGTCAGCGACTCCGGTTTTGTCTAGCTCGTCGCACAGTCGGTTAAGCATTGCGTCGTGGTTGGCGTTCATTGTTCTTTTCCTTTGGTTGTAGGTGGTGCGGGCTACGGGTGTGTTTTCAGGGCTTGTCGACGGTTCCATGCTCGGCGCTGTGCCTTGCCATGTTCGACCATGATTGAAAACAGTTGATCCTCGGGGGCGGTTTCGGCGGCATGTGCCAGTTTTCCGGCCATCTGCTGGAACTGTCGGCGGTAGCTGGTGCCCAGTACTTGATCTGCATAGGCGGTGAGGCGCTCTGGTGCTGCACCGAGTGTGGCAATGGATAGCAGCATGGATCGGGCGGTGCTCAGGGGAACAGGGGAGGTATCACCGAGCGCATGAAATGCGCTTTGGAGACTGGCGGCATCTACGGGGTGGCCGGCGTCGCGTCGCGTGGCGATGAGTGAAAAGATTTCGCCGTAGCTGACGTTGTAAAAGTCATTTGGGGTTAGCACCTCGCACACGCGGGTGGCTGCGTCGTAATCGTCAGGTGCCCACATGAGCGCACCAAGGAGCATGGCCTCGGGATCTAGGAAGAGATCAAGCGGGGTTTCCCACTGGTCGGTGGCTGCGTTGTCCTGGAGCTGATCGTCAATCTCACTCATGGGGGTTGTCCTTCGTGCGTGGTGTGGTGGGTGGCGCGTGATTATCGGAGTGCGCGCCCCTCCGGGGTGTTAGACGCGAGAAAACTTTTTGTCCATGTAGGCGGAAACAACCTTGTCGTAGGTCTGCTCGTTTTGGCAGATGGCCCCTGATGCGTAGCACACGGTGAGTTCGCCCTTAATGCGGAAGAGGTGAAAGGGCGATTCGTCTACGGTGATGGTGTCGAGGAAGTGGTGGATTTTCATGGCGGTTGTCCTTTCTTGGGTATGCAGGTGGTGCGCGTGATTATCGGAGTGCGCGCCCCTCCGTGATCTTTAGGAGTAGAGCTGCCTACCGTGGCAAGCTACCTGGGCGATCTGGTCAAGGATGATTGCGTCGTAATCCACGTCCTGCCAGAAGCCTGCAAGAATTTGTGCGGCGTTGTTGCGGAAGAACTTCGAGTTGTCGGCGGTGATGGTCGCTGCCCACTTCCGTGCAGCGTCCTGGTATGCCTCGCGGGTGATGGGGTGATGGGTGTCGTGGTGCTCGTCATAGATCACGATGCCCTCGCCCTGGCGGGCGGTCTCTGCCCAGTAGTAGATTGACCGGGCGGTGTCATCGAGCATGTCGGAAATCATCTGGTCGTTGGCTTCGGTGGTGGTGGTTGGTGCGGTCATGGCTTTCTCCTTGGTGTCGCTGGTGCGGATGTCGGGGTTAGAACTGGTCGGTGGCGGTGGTGGTGGCCCACTTCGCGCCGTCTGCGGTGAGGTTGTAGACCTTGGCGGTGGCCATGCCTACCTGAACCTCAGCCACGGGTGCTGGGTCGATCAGGCCAGAATCAACCACCATGCTCAGCGTGTCCTTGGTGACGTTGGGATCAATGATGATCTGCGTGTCCTCCAGGGCGATCCGGGGCACGTTGACGGTCAGCACTGAAAACAGGCTTTCTTCGCCGTCCTCGTCCTCGCGGAACATCGGCAGGGCGATCCGGCCGTTGTCGGTGTATCGCTGCGCGTGGGCTTCCAGGGTGACGGGCTTTCCAAAGAATGTTCCCTCGATGATCCAGGTGGTTGGTTCTTGCGTAGTCATGGCGTGGCCTTTCTCGTCCTCGATGGTTACGGGTTGTAACCTGCTCTCCCCCTGCGTTTTTTGCCGAAGAGGCAGCTTGCTGCCATAGGCCCGATGAGTGGAGTGCAAGCCCCGGAACCGACTGGCGGAGAAAAGTTTTTCCGCGAAATAAGCGAGCTTGCGAGCGCGTGGAAAAAGTTTTGGACAGAAGGCGGCGACCGTAGGGAGCGGGGCTTGCGCGCAACGAACGGGCCGTATAATGCCTGAAAGGCTCTTCGGCAATAAACGCTTTGGCCCGCGAAGCGGGTAAAGCTTTAATTCTTGCCGGAGCGTAGCGACGGCTCCATCTTCCCTCCGACGTAGGAGGAGGGTATCTCTTCATTCTTTTTCTTTTCCCAGACACCGCCACCCACAAAGCTGGTGGCCCTGTGGGTGGTTGGGGAGATTAAAATTCGTAGCTGTGCCAGTGATTAATCATGGAGGTCTGCGGCCCCGGTGGAGCCTTACTGTTGTCTGCGCCTTTCTGGGCGGCGTAGTCCAGATTGATTGGACCCATCATGTTCAGCAAAGCGTCAATCCCATCCAGGGTTTCGTCTTGCCACGTCGCCTGCTCAGCGATTTCTGAATACAGTGCAGTCCACGGAGCCAGTGCTAATCCTGACTCGTGCATCATGGATGCGGAGCTGGCGAAAATCAGTGCGTCGTTGCTTCCCTCCCATGTAATGGTTACATCATGGCTACGGGCAAGCTCTTCCATGAATGACCGGGTGGCTCGGCCGTTGCCCTCACGGAACGGGTGGACGTAGTTGAGCTTGGCGTGGATTTCAGCCAGTGCGTCTTTCTTCTCCGACAGCAGTAGGTCATCCCACTCGATGGAGTCAATGCGTTCCTGGATCGCGTCGAGCTGATCCGGGATATTTTGCCAGGGCGTGAATGCAACCTCCGAGTCGGGGATCTGGGGATGGTTTTTCATCATGTCCACGTCCCTGTACTGCCCTGCCCACTCGTAGCAGTCCTGGAACAGGTGCTCATGGATCGCGCGAAGCTCGTCGGCCACCGTGTCATGACCAAAACCAAATTCGGGCAGATCAACCGCGCGTATGGCCACCAGATCTGTTTCTTCTTGTTTCCATGTCTGCGGGTCGGTGACACCTCGGAGGTTACGCAGCACACCCGTGTGCGGATCAAGGTACTCTTCCCACCGCTGGAGGTGGGTCATTTCGTGCGGTTGGGTCATGGCTTTTCGTGATGGGTCGTGATGTCCTGGATTGCCTGGTCGGTGGTTACTTTTCCCACCATGGTGTCGATCATGAGTTTTTTAGCTCTCGCGGAGATGGGGGTTCCCTCGATCTCGGCGGATGCTTCGATATTGCGGAGACGATCACGCTGTTCTTTAGTCAGCTGGTCGTAGTTTTTCTGAGACATCGGTTTTGTCCTTTGCTCGTAGTTTTGCAGCGAATCGGCTGATGGTGGATGGATGGACGCTCATTAGCTCTGCGATTTCTCGCTGGGTGTACTCCCCTGAGTGCAGCCACTCGGTAATCAGTTTTTGCTGGCGCTCCGTGAACTGGGATGGACGGCCTTTGAGCCGGCCTTTGTCTCGGGCTATCGCCATGCCCTCCTTGGTGCGTTGACTAATCAGGTCAGCTTCAAATTCCGCAAAGATCGCGGTCATGGAGAAAAACATCTTGCCCATGGGATTACTGTTGTCGTAGATGGTCTGGCCTAGCTGGAGAGCGATACCGCGCTGGTCTAGAGCTTCTGCGATTTCGGATGCGTCTGAGACCGAACGGGCGAGACGGTCGAGTTTGGTCACCACCAATGTGTCCCCCTCCCGGACGGCTGCAAGTGCTTCCTGGAGTCCTGGGCGGGCGCGGTTGCGGCCGGTATAACCGTGATCGACATAGATACGGTCAGGGGAGACACCCAGCTGTACTAGCTGTTCTCTTTGCGCTCGAAGATCCTGTTTGGTGGTCGAGCACCTGGCATACCCGATTTTCATAGGCCGAGATGCTTTTTTGCCCACTGCTCGGCAGAAAGAGTTTCCTGGGCAACCTTTCCTAGCGCGGTGGCCACTGCCTCCTGCTCGGTGCCGTCAAGGGCGTCAAATTCCGCCGTGAGCACGCGCACAATCTTTGCTAGTGCTGCCTCTCCACCGGACAGTGTTCCATCATCGTCGGCTGTAAAGATCCACTTGGGCAGTCCGCTTTCCCGCAACATGTTCCCCGTGGGGGTGTCTAAAGGCATTTTTTCTCCACTCGTGCAAATAGGGGGGGTATATGCAATATATTACCGCAACACCTCTACGCAATCTAGGGTTCTGGGGGCTTAATGCAAGAAAGTGGAGTTTTTTGCGGTTGCGGTTGACGAACGCTATATGCACGGTGATTTGAGTTAAAACAACCTATCAATGAATAAACATATGCGACTATGCAGTCATATAGGCAGATATATGACTGGCAAGACCGCTGCCGTGATAGGGATTGGGTTTAGGGAAATTAGCGGGGGTTAACTCGTCTAGAATCACAGGGTGACTCGCGATAAAGAAATTCTTATACAGGTTGGTGATCGCATTCGAGCAGCCCGTAAAAAGGCAGAGATTTCCCAAGAGCAACTCGGACATTTGTCTGGATTGCATCGAACATATATTGGCTGTGTAGAGCGCGGAGAACGCAATATCAGCACCCTCAATCTGCTGTCCATTACGAGCGTTCTGGGAATTGATGCAGGAGAAATAATTACCGGGCTTAAACGCCCACCACGCCTCAAACCTTAAAACCTGCCCACTGCCGCCTAAACATTCCTTTGGGTAGTCACATCGTTCGGTGCTGTTGCAAAGTTGGGGCAGTAGGAAGAGCGACGTGAAATAATCACAGCCATGGGTATCTTCTCCGGTCGTCATTTCCCCCGTGACATCATTCTGTGGGCAGTGCGGTGGTACTGCCGCTACGGGGTGAGCTACCGCGATCTGGAGGAAATGATGACCGAGCGGGGCGTGCCGGTCGATCACACCACGATCTACCGCTGGGTCCAGAAATACGCCCCTGAGCTGGACAAGCAAACACGGTGGTACCGGCAGGTACCTGACTGGCAGGCCAGTTCCTGGCGGGTGGATGAGACCTATATCCGGGTCGGCGGCAGGTGGTGCTACCTCTATCGGGCGATCACCGCCGGTGGCCAGACCCTGGACTTTTACCTCTCTCCGAAGCGGAACGTGGCCGCAGCGAAGCGTTTCCTGGCCAAGGCCCTCAGATCCAATGCGTCAGCCGGGTATCCCAGAGTGATCAACACCGATAAAGCACCCTCCCTAGCCAGGGCAATCGCCGAGTTGAAGTCAGAGGGAATCTGCCCGCCAACAGTGGAACACCGGCAGGTGAAATACCTCAACAACATCCTGGAAGGCGACCATGGTCGGCTGAAGCGGATCCTCGGGCCGAAAGGCGCGTTTAAGAACCGGACATCTGCATATCGGACGTTGAAAGGGATGGAGGCGATGCACTCATTGCGGAAAGGGCAAGGCACGATGTTTGCCTACGGGCAACCGAACCCGGACGCGGTGATCGTCAACCGGGTCTTCGAGACGGCCTGAGAACGCCCACACGCAGCGGCCATCAGGGAATGAGAAACTGAGTCTTCGCTGCTCTCCGCCCAACTTTGCAACAGCACCCATCGTTCTGTGTTGGTCTTATCCCTTATGCGAAAAACTTCTTCTTGGTGGATAAACTCGATGAATGACCTCCACTCTGCCTGCCACGATTGATCGGGCGACCGTTCACCGCAATCTTGATGAGTTCAAGGCCTTTTGGCTTAACCGCATTACTGACTGGCGGGAGCGTGGGGAAACAGCGACGGAGAAAAAATATGCCCAGCAGTTCTGGTCAGAACTGTTCTCCTGTTTCGGGATCAATGCCTCGCGCATGGATCTGTTTGAACAAGATGCCCACCGCAGCTCTACTGGAGGAAGCGGCTATATCGACTTATTTTGGCCAGGTGTGGTCATTGGTGAGGCGAAATCCCTCGGGGTCGATCTTGACCTGGCGCATGCCCAGGCCCGTGATTACCTCACTGGTGGCAGCGTCAACGACTTCGAGTTACCGCGTTATATCCTGTGCTCGAATTTCGAGACCTTACGCCTGAGCAAGCTCGGTGACCCTGACACCCGCTTTGACCTCACCTTTTCCCTGGATGAGATCACCGATTACCTCGACCAGTTACGTTTCCTTGCCGGCTATGAGGCGGTGACTAAGAAGGAAGAGGAAGAAGCTTCCATTCAGGCTTCTAAGCTCATGGCGAAGTTGTTTACCGCCATGGCTGGTGATGAGGTGGATGAAGCCGTTGGTGATGAGGCACCGACTGATCCAACCGAAGAGGATCAGCGCACCCAGCAGACTTCGATGTATCTGACCCGGTTGTTGTTTTTGCTGTTCGGAGACGATGCCGGGTTGTGGGAGCAGGATCTGTTCTATCGCTTCGTTCTGGAGCACACCACCGCGGAAAACCTGGGGCCACAGCTGAACTCCTTGTTTGAGGTGCTCAACACCCCGGAGAATCGACGCCAGCGGGTGCCGGAGCACCTGGCGAAATTCCCCTACGTTAATGGTTCGATCTTTGCCGATACGATGCGCACGGAATACTTCGACCCTGCCATGCGTGATGCGTTGTTGGATGCGTGTCGTTTCCACTGGTCACATATCTCCCCTGCGGTGTTTGGGTCGATGTTCCAGCTGGTGAAGTCCAAGGAAGCTCGGCGTAATGATGGTGAGCACTACACCAGTGAGAAAAACATCCTGAAAACCATTGAGCCGCTGTTTCTCGATGAACTGCGTGCCGAGGCCACCAGGTTAATCTCAACGGAGACGCAATCAGTGAAGAAACAATTGGAAAATCTTCGGGCGTTTCGAGATTCTTTGGCGGATATGGTGTTCGTTGATCCTGCCTGTGGAGCGGGAAACTTCCTGGTCGTGGCGTACCGGGAGTTACGCAAGATCGAAACCGATGTGATTGTGGCGATTCGCAAGCGCGAGGGTCAAACCGGCATGGCGTTGGATGTGACGTGGGAGCAGAAACTCTCGATTGGGCAGTTCTACGGCTTTGAATTGAACTGGTGGCCTGCCAAGATCGCGGAAACCGCGATGTTTCTGGTGGATCATCAGGCCAACCGTGAGCTGGCGGATGCGATTGGTGCAGCCCCTGAGCGCCTGCCGATTACTATCACCGCGCACATCATCCACGGTAACGCCCTGCACCTGGACTGGAATGCGGTACTGCCCCAGGTGCCCATGACGTATGTCTTTGGCAACCCACCGTTTATTGGCGCTCGGCTTATGGGAATCGCGCAAAAGGAAGAGTTGAATAAGGCATGGGAGGGTTTGAAAGGTACTAATCAGCTTGATTACGTCACTGGCTGGCATGCCAAAGCACTGACCTTATTGGGGCAGCGGCGGGGGATGTTTGCTTTTGTCACCACGAACTCCATCGTCCAGGGGGATCAAACCCCACGGTTATTCGGGCCAATTTTTGCTGCTGGCTGGCGTATCCGCTTCGCTCATCGCACATTCTCCTGGGATTCCGAAGCCCCTGGTAAAGCGGCTGTTCACTGCGTGATCGTCGGTTTTGACCGTCGTCATGAGTCACGGGCGCAACTATGGGACTATCCCAATATTAAGGATGAGCCTGTGTCGGTGGCCGTGGAAAGGGGAATCAATGCCTACCTCGTCGATGGCCCGAACGTCTTGGTTGAAAGTCGTAGAACGCCGCTATCGTCCATGCTGGAACCTGCGGTGTTTGGGAATATGCCCAATGACGGAGGGCATTTAGCGCCGAAGGCTGGGGTACCCCGGCCAGAGCATGATCCTATAGCTATGAAGTACGTTCGGCGCTTTGTAGGAGCGCAAGAACTTATCCGAGGGATCGACAGGTGGTGTTTTTGGATGGCTGATGGAAATTTCATTCCGGGGGATGTTGCAGATTCTCCCGAACTAAAAATTCGTATCGAAAATGTTCGCACCCTGCGCTTATCAAGTAAACGTGAAGCCACTCAAAAGCTCGCGCATACCCCGTATCTATTTGCAGAAGTTCGACAACCCAAGGTCGATTATGTGGCCATCCCTCGTCATGTAAGTGAAACCCGACGTTATTGGACTGCTGCTCACTTGAGCCCCGATGTAATTTGTGGCGATTCAAACTGTTTAGCTGAGGACCCAGATGGATTACAGTTCGCTTTGATCTCTTCGTCGATGTTTATTACCTGGCAGCGCACCGTAGGGGGACGGATTAAATCCGATCTGAGGTTTGCTAACACGTTAACGTGGAACACTTTCCCTGTTCCAGAACTTGACGAGAAGATCCGCCAGCGTGTTATCAACGCAGGGAAAAAGGTCTTAGCCGCGCGTGAACTTTATCCTGAGCGTTCCCTCGCTGAGCACTACAGCCCCCTAGCTATGTCTCCAGAATTAGTGCGTGCCCATGACGCATTGGATAGGGAAGTAGACAAGGCTATGGGGGCACCCCGCAAGCTCACCAATGAGCGTCAACGCCAGGAAGTGCTCTTTGCGAATTATTCTCGAATGACGTTATAGAGATAAACCCTCGGGCGGAAAGCTCCCTGGTCAACAGGCAAGTGGGCGGGTATGCAGTCATATGACTGCATACCCGCCCACTTGCCTATCTACGTTTTAGTCCAGGGTATGTCCCCTATCCGGGGATTGCCCTGGCGTAGGCGGTGGAGGTTTTTGCGCCCCACCCTGCCCCTGGCCGGCATTGAGCTGGGTCTCCAGGTCGTACTTAAAGATCACCGGTGTCTGCGCTACCCACTCCTCGCCAGCGCGAAGATTTTTCTTCTCAATCGGCCGTGACTTCGGATGATGGAACCGGTCAGTCTCGCGCATGTATTTAGTCGGGTTCAGCTCCAGGGTGTATCCCGGTGACCGACCTTTCGACTGCATTCGCTGGGCATATTCAGCTCGACGCTGCTTCTCGGCCGCAGAGTTATCAAACTTGGAAAGTTCATCACGGATCTGCGCGGCTTCCTTGCGCTTTTCATCCAATTCCTGCTGCTGCGGGAACTCAGGTGTAGAGACTTTGCCCTCCAGCCGATCAATCACCTCGGTGTGCTCACTAATGCGCTGCTCCAGCTCAGCAATTCTCAGCGGCACCGCCTTGGTCGCGTTTTCCATGGAGGTCAACACACCGCGTTGCTTTGGAACGATCTCGTCTACATCAATGCCACCGTGAATCATGCGAGGATCTGCAAGGTACGCAGGAACTGGATTTGCCAGCGCACCAACGGAACTGGTGATGAGTACTCCCCCATCCGTCACTGACCAACGGGCGTTGAATTTGATACCTCCGATTTCACCAATGGGCGTTGACGTCATATCCCGATCCTCCACCACCTCACGCAGGCGGTTGAATAGGGCGTTAACGGCTTCCCCACGGTCTGAAAACGTGCGGTTGTCAATCGTCCAGCGTCGATCCTCCTTGGCCTGGTCATTCCACGCCTGGGCAGCGGGTTGAAGCTTCTGAATCCTGCTCAGTGTTGATTTATCAATGGGTAGATCACGCTGGGCTTTACGCAGTGTTACGACATTTGAGGTGGCCACGGCGTGATACTCGGCGGCAGCTGTTTCCAGCTTGGCGACTTCGCGCTCCACTTCGACCTGGCGAATGAAGTTCGGATTACCTGTGGCAATGGCCTTATTGTGTGCCAGTGCGTCCGATCCGTCATTTTCCAGCGGCTCCATCTGGCGGATGGAACGATCTGCTTTGAGGAATTGGTTAATGAACTTGTCCTTGCGGGCAACCACACCCCATGAGTAAGCGTCGTAGGTGCCCTTGGCAACGTAGTTATAGATCGACACCTCGGGGTTTTGGTTGCCCTGGCGGATAATTCGGCCCTCCTGTTGCTGGAGGTCGGCAGGTCGCCAGGGCACATCAACATGGTGTAGCGCAATTGCTCGGGCCTGGATGTTGGCACCGGTGGCCAGGCGGGGGGTGTTGGCTATCAGCACATCGACCTTTCCGTTGTTGCAGTCATCAAATAGCTGTAGGCGGCGATCTTCCCAGTCGTGGATGTACCGGATGCGGTCAGTGTCCATGCCACCTGCCACCAGATCATCTCGGATCGCGTCGTAGAGACTGAATCGTCCCTGCTTATTGGGCACACCCATATCGCAGAAGATGATCTGTAGGGCACCCTTATTAGGAGATTCTTCTCCAGTAAGGGTCAGATAGGTGTTGTCCTTGTTTTCCTCCCACTCGCGTAACACCGTCTCGGCCAGGGCGTGCACACGCCCGATACCTGGGGTGTTATCCAGACCAGCCAGCCGGGGATCAATAGTGGCGGCTTTGCCGTCGTTCACGAGTTTCAGTGGATTATCAATGCGGGGATCTTCGGGGAGATTGGCTTCTCGCCAGGGCAGATCAGCAATTAGGTCTTTGACCTCTTGGCTGACATCAAACTCCACGATGATGTTTTCTCCCGTGCGTACTGTCGGCAGCTTCGCCGGGATTTGATCGCGGTCAACGGTGTCCATAAAGGGTGTGGACATCTGGGCCAGCTCAGCGACATTGGCATAGGAGGAAATGCGTTTGCGCTCTCGCATGACACCACCGGCCGTGAAATCAATGTCAGATTCTTGGCTGGTGAAGTTCGCGCCCCAGGCGTTGATCCCTTCGACTCCGGCCTCTTTGAGGATGTCAGGGCGTAGGTAGTGCTGGAGTACCCACAGCTCAGCGAGGTTATTAGCAATCGGTGTACCAGTGGCAAAGGTGACTGTGGGGTAATCCTCACGACCATGGCGTTCACGCAGCCACCCGATTTTCATATCCATATCGGTAGCTCGGTCTGATCCAGCACAGGCAAGATCGGCCATGCTCGAGGGGCGGGCAAGGTTTTTATAGGCGTGGGCCTCATCGACAATGAGGTAGTCGCAACCGGTCTGGTCAAAGGTGATGCCATCGTTTTTGTTGATCTTGGTCAGCGTCTTTTCCATCTTGGTTTCCAGACGGGCAATCGCTGTCTCAATCTCTCGTACCGCATTTTTATGGTCAGCCTCGGAGGATTTGAGCTTTTCTAGATCCTGACGGTGACGGTTGAGCTGGTCATTCATGTACTCGGTATAGGCTTCCGGGGACATGCTGGCGGCTTTAAAAGCGTTGTCAGACACCACCACCAGATCCCAGTCGTTTTGTGCTGATTGGGCCAGTACCATCTGCCGTGCATCTTTTTTCTTCGGTGCTGATTCTGATTCGCTGCCCACCAGGATGTTGGCCCCGGGATACCACTGCTTTGCTTCTCGACCGATCTGATCGACCAGGTGAGACGGCACCACCAGCCACGGCTGGTTAGCAATACCCAGGCGCTTTAGCTCCATGGCACCCATAATCATAGATCCGGTTTTACCTGCACCCACGACGTGATTAAGCAGCACAGACGGTTCATTGACCATGCGCTCTACCGCGTCAAGCTGATACGGGTACGGGTTAAAGTTCTCCCCCAGCCCCGGCATGGTGCGCTGGGCACCGTCATATTCAGGTGCCACCACATTGTTGAAGCGCTCGTTGTAGGCGGTGACCAGCTGGTCATAGCGCTCGGGATCTTCGGTAACCCAGGTGGCAAACCGGCTCTGGATGGCTTCTGATTTTTGGCCGGCTGCGCGTGTAGCTGCGGGGTGCAGTCGTTGGCGTTCAGGATCAAACCCGAGGGCTTCCTTGGCCTCGGCGGACATATTGAGCACCGGAGCCTTCATATTCATAGTGTCATTAAGTGCCTGGCTTGCTGGGTAGACCAGTGAGGAATATCCCCGGTGTGCGACACCATGGTGGGAGAATTTCTCCATCTTCGCATGGGTGAAGTTGAACGGGCCCTGGGCATTGGCAGCCAGCAGCCCCCAGGCCATGTCCGCGTCCATTTTCCCAGGCCAGTAGTTCGGTACCTCCACTGACCACTTATCGGCGGCATATATCACGCTGATGTCCTCGCGGTGAGAGTCAGGGATATTTAGCAGGTCACCAATGAAATCACGGTAATGGTGTTCTGGAATCCACGTTGCACCCAATGACATGGTGATGCCGTGCTCGATACGCGGTGGTAGTGCCTCCGTAAGTGCTTGAACGTTGGGCACCAGGCGCTCGTCCTGGGCGGCGGCTTCCTCGGCGTGTTTGAGCTTGGTACGCACCATGCCTGACAGGTAGCGCTGACCGGGAATCCAGGTATCTGGCTCATCGGGGTCACGAAACGCGATTTTATCGGCCACGAGCTCTTTAGCCACTCGGTCAAGATCATCAGTGCCCATCAGCTCGGCAAAGGTCTCGACCGTCAAAGGTCGGCCGCTGTTTTTCGCCACGGTCACCGCGTCGGTGAGGTTATCGACGCTGACTACCTCGATTTCCTGGCGCAGCGGATTAGTCGTAAACAGCGGCGATTTCCTGGCGGTCTGGGTTTCCTCGTTAAAGTTTTCCAGGGCATAGACCGCGTTCATATAGGGGTCATTAGCCAGGGCACCGCTGAGATGTTCACGCCACGGGGTGAGATCTTGCTCTACGCGGGCAGCTTGCTCGCGTAATTCCTCGGGCACCCCCTCTGGCAGCTCGCCCTCATAGGCACGATCTCCGACCGCGTTATCTTGGCGCCACTCCTGCTCGAGCTTTTTGTACTGCTTTTCCACCTGATCGGCGGTTTTCGCGCGCGGCTTTTTGTACTCAAAGCGGTTAATGAAGCCGTATGTCTCGGTGTAGGCATCATATTGGCTGGTCAGTGCTTCTTGCAGGGCCGCGATCTGGGCTGTGTCCTCGTCTTTACACGCGGTGAGAAGTGCCTGGGTGGTGTTACGGATGTCGATAAGATCCGTCCACTCCTGGGCAAGTTCTTTACGTTTGGGTTTGACCGGCATCCATGCCGGGCCGTTCTCGGTGGGTTTGAGCTGCTCGAAAGTAATGGTGTTGGCGGTATCGGTGTAGCGAATGGTGCCCAAGACGGTGTGCATCGAGTTTTGGGCATCGGTGATAAGTCCTGAGACATCCAGCTCAGCGATAGCCTCCACGGGGCGTTCCTGCGGGCCGTAGCCATACCCAGTGGCAGCAGCAGTAGCCAGATCACGGTCTAATACGTCGCGGATCTGTTCTCCGAGAGTCGTGGTGGCGGCATCAAGACGAACATCCAGATCAGGGCCATATGCTGTGGAGACCTTGCGGTAGTCACCAAGAATGTTGTCAGGGTTATCGGCAAAAAAGGCGTTGATTTTCTTGGTGTGCCCCTCCACGGTTAATTCGTGGTGGCCACGAAATAACTCGGTGGTGGCGCTAGGCTCCCGACCGGGTTCGCGGACACGGAACAGCAAAATGTCGGTGCCGACCTCGGTGTTGGCGTGGGTGGCGAATGCACCGTGTCGACCACCGGGTAACCGGACACCGGTAATGAAATCGGCCTGGTCGGTGAGCACCCGCTGGACTTTTCCGCCCTGGCTGGCGGAATCAGCGGTGTGCTGGGAGGTAATCATGGCCACGTAACCACCGGGGGCGGTCAGGGCGATGGATTTGGCGAAGAAGTAGTTATGCAGTGAGAGATCGTCGCGGTTATAGGCGGGATCAACAGGGGTGATATTGGCAAAGGGGACATTGCCAATTGCCAGATTAAAGGCACCATCAGGTGCCTGGGTGTCCTGGAACCGCTCATTGCGGATCTGGTGCTGTGGGTGCAGCGCATTAGCAATAAGTGCTGAGGTTGCGTCCTGCTCGACACCGACCACATGGGTGTTGTCCGGGGCGCTGGCGAAAAACCCGCCGATACCGCACCCTGGCTCCAGGACTCTGCCGCCGTCAAAACCAGCTGTTTCCAATGCCGACCACATCGCGTCGACAATTTCTGGTGGGGTGAAATACGAGGTCAGAACAGTTCTGCGGGCAGAATTGTATTCCTCCTCGGTGAGATAGGATCGCAACTCTTCTCGGGGACGGGCAAAACGATCATCGTTGTCGTTGAAAACAGCTGATAATCCACCCCAGCCACGGTATTGACTAAGCACATACTGCTCATCAGGCGTTGCAGGTCGCTGATCTTCTCGCAGCATTAGGGATACGGCGAGGGCATCGAGGTTTGCCTCTACTTGGTAGGCTTCCCAGCTTTGGCTTCCTGGTCGCGGATTGCTTGGTCGATTTTCTTCTCGAATGGGGCTTTCAGCTTGCTGTCCCAATCCGCTGGATACGGCCGGTTGAGGTGCTTCATCCGCTCGATCAGTGCCGCCGCGTACATATACCACGTCGGGTTCTTGTCCGGCCACAGGTCGTGCAGGATCTCCCACGTCGCTGAGCTGATCTCCACGTCCTCGGGGGTCTCCTGCCACATCCCGGGAGTTTGAATCGTTCGCAGATGCGGGGAGTCCTCCACCTCGTTGAGCTGGTTCTGGATCACCTGCTCGGTCAGCTCGGCCAGATACTCCTGCCGGATCTGCTGCTCCGCGCTCTGATGTGCTGCGTCCACGATCTGCCCCCAGGTCAATCCGTCCGGCTGGCGATTGTGGTGTGTGATCCACTGCGTCCGCAGCTCGTGCATCACGGTCTGCTTTCGATCGCTGAATGCGTCCTGGATCTGCTGCTCGTACTGCTGGATCTGCTCCGGGGTTGTCTGGGGATTGACCGCCATTAGGGCCGTCTTGATCTCGTCGTAACCGATCATTATCGCTTTCCTCCGGTGGGGTGGTTAGAAAATCAAATAGGGAAGGTTGGTGAGGATTAAGGACCTTTTTCGCCACTGGCTCGCTCCGTTGTGCCTGGGGATTGTATAGATAGCCCTATCCTAAAGTGCTTATGAGAGTAATTACTTATAGAAACGAAACAGGCCACCAAAAAAGCAAATAAGTGCTTTTGGTGGCCTATTAAGTTACTAGCGTCCTTGCGCGTGATCCCATGCTCGGATGAGTAGCTCAGTCATTGTCCTGCCGGTCTCAAATGACTGCCGCCTTAGCTCCTGGTGCATAGCGAAAGGAATGTTGATTGTCATCCGGTGCTGCGGTTGTTTGACCACAGGCTCGATAGGCTGGGGGATGTTCGTAGGCTGGTGATCGTTTCCCAACGCCTCTGATGACAGGGTTTCTTTGGCGCTACTCGGAGGATTATCCTGCACCCGCATAGCGTTGCGGGTTAGGTCGCTGTGCGTGAAACCCTTGGCCTTATCAGTCATTTCATAACCTCCAAAATTTGATCGAGTACATGCTCATACCCCAACATCTGCCGTGCGTCATTGGCAGGCCACTGCCCTCGCATCTGGCGGAAGAAATCACGGTGGGGAATGTACTGGGGGAATACAGCCACCTCATAGCTTTCGAGC
Source organism: Corynebacterium faecale (assembly GCF_030408735.1). Taxonomy (NCBI): domain Bacteria; kingdom Bacillati; phylum Actinomycetota; class Actinomycetes; order Mycobacteriales; family Corynebacteriaceae; genus Corynebacterium; species Corynebacterium faecale. The sequence continues at coordinate 36,815 of NZ_CP047206.1, forward strand.
GCTTCGCGCACTTCTCGGTACAACACAGTCTGGGCGTTGACGGCAGTGAGAAGAACCGCTGCCGGCTTGCCATCGGGAATCGCTGCGCGTGTTTTCCACACACGCTCCATATCAATAGTGGAGGGCAGCGTCGGAATCACCACGAAATCAGCCACTTCGATAGCGCTGTCCACGGTTGAATAGTTACCTGGGGGCGTGTCAATAAAGACAAGGCCGTCCCGTTGCGCTGCGCGCTGCATGGTGCCCTGGTTGGCTATGACCAGTTCGCAGTTGTCAAGGCGCGTTTCTGGGTTTTCCTGAGCATCGTGAAACCACGAGCTTGCAGTGCCCTGCGGATCAGAATCAATGATTGTGACCTTATGGCCTGCATAGTGGGCGGCAGCGGCGAGAAACATCGTGGAGCATGTCTTGCCTACGCCACCTTTCGTATTGACAAAACTGACAACTGCCATGGTTGATCCCTTTCGATAGATCCTGATCTGAGTTACTGCCCCTCAACCTAATTCACGCCTGTCCGAATGTCAACCTATCTTTATGGCAAGCAACCTACTTGCTCGCCTGCCCACTCGTCTATCCATACTATGCAGGTATGCAGTCATATGACTGTATGACTCGTGAATGAGAAGTTTTGCGGGGCCGCATGGGGGAATAAACGCTGTTAGATAAGCTAAAAGCACTGACAGCACCCGACGTGAGGATATTTCATGACCGAGGACACCACCCCCAAGAAGCCGTTTAAAACCTCGATTTCCGTAGATGAGGATCTCTGGCGAGAGTTTAGATCCAAGGCGATAGCTAACCGCGACACCGTAAAAAGCATCCTCGAAGCTGCCATCAGGGACTACCTCAAAGAAGATCGCTCTTAAGTCCTCCACCCTCACCGTGTTGTAGAAAATCAGTGTCTTAACACCTCACCCCAGCGGGGGAGGTGAAATCAGCATGGATGTGGAAAAGTGGTATTGGAGTAAAGCGGTAAAACGGTATTGGAGTAAAGCGGTATTTACTGATGTCTGGAGACGGTGAGTGAAAAACAAAGGTGCCATTGCAGTAGTGGCGATTGTGGCCCTGGTACTCGGCCTAGTGATGTTTGTGGCGCTAATGTTCACCGACGAGGACATGGTGTGTGAACCGCTCGACGGTACCGGAACAGGCGTGCCTGCCGGATCGTATGCCATGCCGGAATCGGTGCCCCCCGCGTCTTTGACCTCTGGTTTCGGCCCCCGGTGGGGGTCAATGCACGAGGGCGCAGATATAGCAGGTGGAGCAGGAACCCCGATCTACGCCTTTGCCAATGGTGTGGTGGTCAATGCCGGGCCTGCCGCTGGTTTTGGAAATTGGATCGTTATTGACCATATGAGTGCTGAGGGGGAGAAATTCTCCACCGTCTACGGGCACATGTTCGCAGAAGATCTCATGGTCTCTGTGGGCCAGACTGTGCGTGCAGGACAGCAGATTGCCCGTGAGGGCTACGCAGGCAGTGTTCAACCCCCTGGGCCTGGCGGCTCACACCTGCACTTTGAAGTCCACCCTGGTGGCTACCGTAATCCCGCCGATCCCACCCCGTGGCTCGATCAAGCCGTCAACGTGGGGGCCGCAGGCGATACCACCGTGACTGTCCCGGACGGAAACACCGACTTTGGCGCTGGTGACGAACTGCCTCCACTGCCGCCTAGCGTGGGGTCTGAGGACAATTATCAGATTGACTCCATCCGGCTATCTCGCGCGATTCACCAGCAATTCCCAGAGATTAAAACCATCGGTGGGTGGCGACCAGTCGATGCCTTCCCCGATCACCCCAGTGGCCGTGCTGTCGATGTCATGATCCCCAATTGGGAAACCAGCGCAGGCCAGGAATTAGGCACACGGGTAAAAGACTGGATCTGGGCCAACCGGGAGGCGTTCAATGTTGAGTACATGATCTGGCAGCAGACCTATATCCCCAGCTCGGGCACGGCAAATGTCATGGAAGATCGTGGCAGCCCCACCCAAAACCACTACGATCACGTGCACATCACCACCGTGGGCGGGGGATACCCAGACGGCAGCACACCCATTACTGCCCCTACTGGCCTGAGTTCAGGTGGCGGCAGCTACTCGGTCAACCCGGATTGTAACGGCGTGGGCGGAGTCGGCACTGACGCAGAACTACTGGAGGGTGTCATCCCAGAAGAATTCTCCCGGTGGTTTGCTCGCGGTGGCCAGGTCTGTGAGGGCGTGGACGCGCCACTGCTGGCCGCACAGATGGGCCAGGAGAGCAACTTCACGGCCAATCAGGTATCCGGTGCTGGTGCCATGGGCTTTTCCCAGTTCATGCCGGGGACGTGGGCAAAATACGGCTATAAGGTAGATGAAAACGGTAATAAGGTCGGCGCTGCGGGATCAGGTGATCCCAACAACATCGGTGATGCGGTGATGGCACAGGCAGATTACATGTGTGAGCTGCAAACGCTTCTGGCTCCTGCACTAGCATCAGGCCAGATTCAGGGTGACCTGACCTCCCTGACACTGGCTGCATACAACGCCGGGCCTGGTGCGGTACTCGATCATGGCGGCATCCCTCCCTATGCCGAGACACAAGCTTATGTCCCCAAGATTCTCGAAGCTCGGGAATCCTACGCAAAGAGGTAAATAAAAATGTCTATGAAGCAAGTGTGGATCGTGTTAAGCGGCCTGGTCGCTGTGTCGGCCGTCCTGGTGATCTGGTCGATGACGCGCGATAGTGGCCCAGTGGATTCACACTCCACTGCACAATCGACGTCACTGACTACTCCCACCCCTGTGCAGCCTGCCCATGACGCCACTGACCACATCACCGAAGATCCTTACGCACCCAATGAGCGCATTGAGCACACGGCAGAACGGGTGATTGCGGAAATGTATTCCTTTTCCCCTGCCGAGGATTCCTCGCCTCGGGACGCTATGGTGCGTGGACAGCGCTATATGACTGGTGACCTGCTCGATGCCTCGGAACGTGATGTGGAAGAACAGCGACTGTCCGCGTCCTGGACTGGGTGGGCAGAATCCGGTGATTACGTCACCACAGCCACCACAGCCACCACCACTGAGATGATGAGTCCCACTGAGGGCACTGTGGAGGTCACCGGACGGCAAACAGTCATGGGGCGCTCCTCGATGATCCCGCTGGCCCCGTTTACCGCCCAAGTCCATCTCGTCCTGGTCGATGACGTGTGGTTAGCCGATGGGTTTGAGATCATCGACGGTGCCCCCACCGTGTAACGGTCATAAAAACAGCCCCAGTTCTAAAAGAACTGGGGCTGTTGTGTTTCTACAGCTTCCATTTTCGGATGTTCGCGGATTGTGGGGCTTGTTGTACTTCTGGGTTGTCTTTGAAACCGAGCGTGCCTACTATTTAGTGACCCCCGCTTATGGGAGATCCGCCATCTGAGTTACTGCTTCTCACTTCGGTGAGGTTGGCCGTGAGATTGTCAGAATCTTTCGTCAAGATCCTTTTCATAGGCGGGGTTCTTAGCTCTCTACTGAATGTGGAGGGCTTATTTTTATCTCCTGCTCCCGGCCGGCGTTATGGAGATAGCAGTGGCTTAGTTATTTCAGGGACAAGGTGGCGTAGCCGCCGCGTCAGTCATTTTTAAGCTTTGATGTGGTTGCGGTAAGGAGAATGACCCACTCTCATATTGAACTAGCGGATACTTACATAGTGGAGTCTTTTAAACACTAAATATGCAGGTCAAAGAGATTTTTAGTAAATTTAATGTGGTTAAATATACGCACTTTTGTGTGTGAATATACGCACTTTTGTGTGTGAATATACGCATCTGTGTGGTCAAATATACGCACTCCGCTTTCCCGTGTGGTCAAATATACGCACTGTCACCTGGGGAAATGTTTTCATCTTCGTTTTCTGATTTTCCCGTGTGGTCAAATATACGCACTGCTTTTAGCGGCCTTATATCGTCTTTTGACCTGGGGAAATGCTCATAGCTAACACCGATTGGAGGGTATCTGTGTGGTCAAATATACGCACTCCATTTTCCCGTGTGGACAAAGATACGCACTGCTTTTAGCGGCCTTATATCGTCTTTTGACCTGGGTAAATGCTCATAGCTAACACCGGCTGGAGGGTATCTGTGTGGTCAAATATACGCACTCCATTTTGTATCAAAAAAAGGGTAGTCCGCACATTTTTAGCGGACTACCCTTAATTTTCAG
>NZ_CP047207.1 GCF_030408735.1 Corynebacterium faecale
ATGAGTAGAAGAACGAAAAACCAAAAAAGATTTTTTATCGGATTTCTGGTGCTCACGCTCGGGACAAGCATCTTTTCGGCCCCTACGGCTCAAGCCATTCAGTTTTCACAATTCTTCCCAACCATGACCTATTGTGAAAACCATATCCACGCGTTTGGTCTTCAATCCACGCATCATTGCGTTAAAGTTGGAATAGGCCCAATCGCAGAGCTGAAAAAAAATGGAGGCGGTTTTAGAGGTGGAAGGTTCTAAAGAAGAAAAAGCAGCATCTCTGACCATCTGCGCTGTTCCTCTGTGGGAATTAGGCGGAGATCATCAATTCTCCTCTGAAGAAGACATTTTAAACCTGATCGTCCGAATCAGGTTGTTCGAAGATGATATTTTTGCAGAATTTACAATCGCAGAGTTAATTGAACTCAACTGGTATAAGAACCTTTCGTCTCTTATTCTGCAATATAAAAAATGGCGTGAGTCTGGAGTACTGGAATGGATTCCGGAGCAGAGGGTGCATCAAGAGACTTCCCCGTTCTCTGACTACTTTTCTGAGACAAAAATTTCCGAGCTATACCTCACCGAAGAACCGGACCATAGTCATTGGGGGCCAGTGAAGTACTGGGGAGAGCGAAGGACACCCCGAGAACCATGGGAACCAGATGAGTAAGCATGTTCCATGATGTTGAATAACTAACGCCTCTCCACCGCTAACAGTTCCGAGACGGGGTTGAGGGGTCCCTACATAAATATGTCAGGGTAGAAAGTATTTTCTAGTCATTTCCTATGTCCGTCCACCCCTGATAGAAGACTGATACTCATGAAGCCAATCAAGGATGTCCTCGCTGCTCATGGTGTGCCCATCGATGATCCTGACGATGCCACCTTAAGCGGTGGCGAGCATGCCCAGGCGATCATTATCACCGCCTTGGTCGAGCAGTGGGATCGCCTTGATGGTGGCCAGCAACGGAGCATTGCGAACGCTTTGGCAGCGTCTACCGCGGTCACGGAAGAAGCCGAATCATGGGTGAGGGATCGCATCCGCCCTGCCGAATAATCTCGGTTGTTTTTAACCCGCTCACCACTGTGGTGGTGAGCGGGTTTTTGCTGGCGCGGGTACTCGCTAGCGCTCTCACCCTTGCCCCGACACAGCCACGATCGCGGTAGTGACCGAAAGAGCACTGTTCTGAAAAGAACAGTCCTCCTGACCACCTGCGGTTCCCTCGCCTTGGCGAGGGAAGATCCGCTTCCAGGCCACCTACCGGTGGCCTGTTTCACGTTTCCCACCAGCTCCCACCTGCCTTGCAGTAAGATGAGAATCAAGAAAAAGAAAACCAAATGGGACATTTGCAATAGATTGCTTTCGCGCTATCGCGCGGGGGCCAGGCGGTGGAGAAGGAGGTGGGCGCGGTGCTGACGATTGGCAAGATGCATGGTCAGTCCGTGGCCTACTATGAGTCCACCGTGGACGAGGTTCCTGGCCCTGATGGTTATTATTCCGAGGCCGGAAACGCGCCTGCGCAAGCGTGGGTAAAAGGTGGCGATGCGGTTGAGTACGCTCGGCTGTTGGGCGTGGAGCAGGGCCAGACGATCAGTGGTGAACAGGTGAAAAACTGGTTCAATAACGTCACTTCCCCCAAGGGCGAGAAACTGGGGCGGGCCTTACGGGAAGATGGTGTTCCTGGTTTTGATCTGACGTTTTGCGCCCCGAAAAGTGTGTCGGTGTTGTGGGGGTTATCGGGACGTGATCAGGTGCGCCAGGCCGTGGATGAAGCCCACGGCGTGGCGGTGGCCACGGCGTTGGATTATTTAGAAACCCATGCTGCCTACACTCGCCGGTGGGATGAAACAGACACCCTGATTGTGGATAAAACCCTGGGGTTATCGGGTGTGAAATATGAGCACCGGACTTCTCGTGCGGGGGATCCTCATGTTCACTCACATGTTCTATTAGCTAATCGCCAACTCTGTGTGGATGGTAAGGCGCGCTCGATAGATGGGGTGAGCCTGTATCACGAGGCACGGGCTGCTGGGATGTTGTATCAGGCGGTGTTGCGGGAGGAATTAACCCGCCAATTGGGTGTGGAGTGGGGCGAGGTGACTAACGGCCAGGCCGATATTCTGGGGCTTCATGATCCGGCTGTGTTGACGGCTTTTTCTACCCGCAGTACCGAGATCGGTCAGTGGGAAGCGGAGAATACGTTGACCACGAATTATCAGCTCCAGCGGGTAGCGCAGAAAACCACTCGTCAGGTTAAAGATGTTGATGCGACTCTTTCTGATTTGGAAACCCAGTGGAACCAGCATCAGGCAGCTGGGCTGGTCGCGCGGTTTGTCGCCGATCTAGGTACCACCCCAGAATCGGAAAACAGGAAGCCGTTGCCGACCCCGGAGGCGGTGTTAACCGAGGTCACCACGGAGCGGTCGACGTTTACCCGTGCTGATGTGGTGGAAAAATGTGCTGAGATGATCCCCGTGGGTGCCTTGAACGTCGATGAAATCGTAGAGTTTGCCGAGGCTACCGCCACCGCAGCACTGGAATCAGTGGCCTTAAGTGTCACCCCGGATCGTGCCCGCGAGGTCGATAACACCCAGCGGGAAGGTTCCCAGCGGTTTACCACTGATGTGGTGATCGAGGAGGTCAATAAGGGCATTGACCTGGCTGTGACCCGCACCAATAATGCGGTATCTGCTGCATCTATTGTCCCTGTGGAGGGGAAACTCTCGCCTGCCCAGGCTGAGGCCATGACCGCTGTGGTGACCTCTAATTTCTTAGCGTCTGTCGTGGTCGCACCTGCCGGTGCGGGTAAAACCTCGTCGTTGAAGGCGGCACGCGAGGTGTGGGAACACGCCGGTAAAACCGTGATCGGCTTGGCGCCGACGGGTAAAGCTGCGGATGTGATGGTCGGGGAACACGTCGCCCATGAATCCTCCACGATTGCCCGAGCACTGTATGGCACAGAGGATCTCACCCCGGCCCAGGTGGCCGCGACATTGGGGTGGAACCGCGACACTGTGGTGGTCGTGGATGAGGCCGGGATGGTGGCCACCCCAGATGTGGTGCGCCTGTTGGAGATCACCCGTGCGGCCCAGGCCAAGATTGTGCTGGTCGGTGACCCACAGCAGTATTCGGCAGTGAAGGCCAGGTCAGGGATGCTGGCGACTTTGGCGTATGAACTGCCCGATGCGGTGGAGTTGACGGAGGTTTTCCGTCAGCGTGACATGGCTGAGCGCGAGGCCAGCACCCAGTTACGTAGTGGGGATAGGGATTCGATTAAGCGTGCGGCCCACTGGTACATGCTTCAGGGTCGTCTTGATGCCGGTTCCACCACCGCGATGCTTGATGATGCGCTCGCTGGTTGGAAGAACGATACTGAAGCCGGCAAGGACTCTTTGCTGGTTGCTGCCACTGGTGAGCAGGTCAAGGCGTTGAATGCTGGTACCCAGAAGATTCGCGCTGATCGCGGGGAACTTAATCTGTCGGAGGCCCGTGAATTATCGACTGGTCAGTGGTTGCATGCAGGTGATGTGTTGTTGACCAGGAAAAATGATTATGACCTGCTCACTAGCGTGGGTGATGTGGTTCGTAATGGTCAACGCTGGCGGGTCGATGCCTTGCATGGTGATGGTTCGATTAGTGCCACCCGTCTTGATGACACCCAGGCCACAGCCCTGATCCCAGCCTCCTATTTAAAGGAGTCTGGTCAGTTGGGTTATGCCTCTACCGGGCATTCCGCCCAGGGCGCCACGGTGGATGTGGCCCGCGTGGTGGCCGGTGCTGGTCAGGTTGACCGGGCCAGTGTCTATGTTCCACTCACCCGTGGTCGGGAGGGTAACTACCTGTATCTCACTGAATCCATGCCGGGTGATACCGATACCGGTCATGGTGGGGTCACACCGACTCAGCGTCGTAAGGGGGCGGAATATGCCCGTGATCTGCTGGTCGCGGCAGCTGCTCGTGATGGTGCTGATCAGACCCCGCACCAGGTGTGGGGCACAGCGCGCGCTGATTGGGCGTTGACTCGTCTTGCCGCAAGTGGTGAGTTTATTAACGAGTCGCCGTTTAGTGGCACCCGGATGGGTGAAGTCATGGAGAATCGTGAGCAGCGTCGTGCAGAGCGGTTTAGTGAGTTCTTTCGGTTGACGCAGACCCCACCGAAGCAGAAACGGAAACTAGCACCACAACCCACACCACCAGCGTCAGATAAGGGTGTGGCCACCGGATTACTCGACATGTTGGGCATGTCAGCCACTGCTCAGCGCGAGGGAGAGACGTCTTCACCTGACCCGGTGAAGGAAGCAGAGAAGGTAGTGGCTGTGTTGGAGGAGCAACGCCGCGTGCTGGCCCAGCAGCGTCAGGTAATTGCCCAGCAGGTGGGGCAGGTGCAGGGGCAGGAACGCCAGATCATCCAGCAGGTAGAGCAGGTGACACACCAGATCACCCAGGCGCAGCAGGCCCGCGATAACCGCGGGTGGTTGGCCAAGATGATCAAACCGAATGAGGGGGTGGCGCAGATTGAGCAGTGGAGTAAGCAGCAGGCTGGTTTAGAGCGCGATCGTGCCCAGATCACCGAGCAGCGCCAGAGCATTGAACGCGATCTTGCCCAGGTTGATCAGCAGTACCGTGATGTTCATGCGCAGTACCAACGTGCGCAGCTTTATCGTGATGGGGTCAAAGTTGAGCAGCTGTTGGGAAGAGTGTCTAAGCATGATCTGAATGATGTGCTGGGTCGTCCTCAGTCACAGCGAAGCCAGGGAATTAGTGCGGCTCAGCAGTTCGGCATGAACCGTGGCCCCCACAAGGATCACGGTGTGGAACGTTAAGAGTAAGTGCAGCAAAACACCCCTTTAGCCTTTTCCTTTCATGCCTGTGATCGATCTTTCAGCAGGTGAAAGGGCGTAATAATTTATTTACAGTTTTACAGCACCTGTAAAACTGTAAATAGTGCTTCTATATGTCAGGTGAAATCATGCTGATTCACGTATTCGTTGGGCGGGGGATGCCATGAATCGTTGAAGTCGGCATAGACAATATAGTGCATTGAAGCTATCTGGAGCAGTGGGCATAAAATCTATGTAGACACCAGGGCGTGAGAACCAGCTTCGAACTTGTATAGAAAGAGGGCATTTTTGTCCGCAGTATTATTTACTATCGCACCTTATGCACTTATAGATTCAGTAAATCTACTTTTAATTGGAGTGGTACTTTTATCTAGATTATTTTCCGACCTGAGAAACAAAATATCTTGGATATCGATATCAATCCTATTTGGAGACTTTGTTGGAATTGTACTGGCTGGACTGATTGCCTTTACTGTGGTGAATCGTACTGGTCTAAATGCGCAGGAAATTCTGGAATCCCCCATTTTCGGTGGTGCACTTATTGCGGTGGGGTTATTGGGTCTTATTGCTGCAAGGAGCAGCCATTTAGTGTCGAGCGTATATAAATCGATTCGCTTTGTGGGAAAACGCAAATTAAACGCCATTCTTTTTGCAGTTTTTACTGGTCTGGTCCAATCTCTTACTTCTATTCCTTTTTGGGGCGGAATTCTAGAGATGAACGGATTTAATCTCGCTAATGTCAACTCTTTAGCAGTGCTGGTGGTTTATAGTTTGATGGCAACTTTTGCTGTTGCTCTAGTCGTTTTCTATTCCTTGGTTGTGAAATCGGAAAAGACAGTTAATACAGCAAAGATCATTTCATGGGGAACCCTACTTTCTTCAGTGGCTCTAATAGGGCTGGGAATTTTAAAATTATAAATTCTTATTTCATGTAGTGAATATATTTACCCGCAAAAGCGCCATAGAGCTTATGATTTTCTTATTCTGTTCATGGCATTTACTTAAGGAGAGGTATTTTGAAGCTTGCAAAGCGGGTAGGCGCAACTTCTGCAGCACTAATGTTGTCTTTTGCCGTACTATTCCCGGCAACTGCCTCGGCTGCAGCGAGTTGGAATGGCCCTTTCAATTCTATGTTTACATGTTTATTACACATGAAGATCCCCCGTTTGGATGCGGGGGCAAACTTCCCCAATATTCGTGGTTGTGAAATGCATGATGATGGAAAGTATTGGTACCTGCTTTAAGTAGGGCGAGAATTTGGGGTAAGGCACTTCGGGCTTTCTGCCCCTTTTTCTAAATTTAAATCTGACTGCAAACCTGTAAACCCGTAAACCTGTTAGGCTGAGTGTGCACCCACTACAACCGCAGGGGAAACCATGATTATTAGTGCCGTCAACGCCAAAGGTGGGGTGGGTAAAACCACCACCACCATTTTCGTGGCCACCGAGTTAGCACGTCGCGGACATCAGGTGCGCGTGATTGATCTTGACCGCCAGGGCAGTGCCCTGGACTGGGCAGAACGAGCAGAAGAACACGGCGACCCACTTCCCTTCGATGTCGAGGTGTCCATCCCCCGCCAGCTACCCAGGATCGCCGCCCGACTAACAGACGAGGAAATTATCGTCATCGATGCCCCGCCCGGTGATGAAACAGCAATTGAGGCAGCCATTGAAGTCAGTGACTTCGTAATCCTACCAACGCGTGCTACTGCGGCTGATCTGACACGAGTGTGGGAAATCCGCGACGCGCTCGATGACACCCCACATGCTGTCTTGTTGACCTTTGTCCGCCGTGGCACCAGCGCCCCGGAAGTTACCCGCGAGATCCTCGATGCCGAGCAACTACCGCGTTTCTCTACCGAGATCCCTTTGCGGGAGGATATGCACGCCGCTTATGGCTATGCCCCGATAGAGATGCACGGCTATGACGCCGTGACCACTGAGATGATGGAGCAGATGCAATGACCACCCGAGCACGTGTTGCCGACCAAGCCGGCCCGCGTAAAAAGACCACTACCACCCCGGTGACAAAGACCCCTGCGAAGAAAGCCACCCGCAAAGCAGCGGTGGAAAAAGCTTTCCAGCAACCCAGCACCCGCGACTTCGTGAAGAAAATGACCGTGGAAATCGACCAGGACGCCCACGCTGAACTAAAGATGATCGCAGCCAGGGATGGGGTCACCATCCGAGAAATCATTACCGACCTGATTGATGAGTACATCACAACCCACAGGTAAACGACCATAAACCAACGTTACAGGTTTACAGGTTTGCGACACCTGTAAACCTGTAACGGGCAACGCCACGACCCTCACTGCGTTCTCCGCCCAGGGAAAGAGGTCATCCTCTGTGGGGGTTGAGATTGTTTTATTCCATCACCAGAACCAGACACGATAGGTCTACGTTTTACGGTTAACTGAGGGGGTAGGTAATCACTGTTTATTTTTCCTACAGTCATGCACGCGCGATTATTATTTAAGGAGACATCATGTCTATGGGCAGCGGGGAACTGATGGTTCTTCTTATCCTGTTCTTTCTTTTACTTGGAGTAATCGGGGTGATTGTCGTCGTTATCACCAAAGTGCTCCAGTGGTCGAACAACCGTAGTGGTGTCACGAAACCCACGGTTGAAATTGACCGAGAGCTCCATGCTGAGTTGACGAGAATCGCCGCTAGGGACGGGGTGACGGTTCATAGAATGGTTGGTGATCTTCTTCATGAGTACATCACAACCCGCAGGTAGCAGCGAGAAACCTTAGGTATGGGTTTATGGTTTTACAGCACCCGTAAACCTGTAAACCCATACCAGGAGAGTGAAGGCCAGGGGGGGAAAGGTATTTTTACCTGCATCGACGTGTCGTTCAATCAGGTGGGGTAAGGCACTGCTACAGTGCGGGAAAAGAACTTAACAAAAGCGAAAGCCCACCAGCTCGACACTGGTGGGCATTCATTGAATCGCTTAGCACCTAGCTTCGAACCTAGCTGCTGAGCGCTTTACACCGGTCTTCGACCACCGGGGAAAGCATGGCTATGAGTCTAGTCAATAACACCGTGCCTGGCACAACCAGACACACTCAGACCACCGATATTTACGGTGGCCTAGAAGACACCCCTGCCAGTGGCCTGGATCGTGAGGCCTTGCTTGCCCACCTGGGCCGCAAGGTGCTGCACGGGAGCCGGGGGCGTGATTTCGCTAGCTCTTATCTCACCACTAAAAACGGCACCCGAGCACCCCGAATGTACCGGGTGGACTCAGAGGCGCTGGGTAAATGCGAGTACGTTCAATTAACCACCAAGCAGTATGCCTCTGTCCTGGTGGTTGATATTGATCTTCCTGGTGATGCCGGTGGACACCCGGTGAGTTTGAATGACCAGGTCAAGGAAAAGTTCTCCCAGCTGATTACCCATTACCTAGGCCCTTCCTGGGTGGGGATTAACCCGGTTAACGGTAAATGCCAGGCGATCTGGTTGATTGATGCGGTCTATGCCGATAAAGACGGCCAATCCCGGGCTATGACGCTACTGGCCGCAGCGACCCATGACCTGGGACAATGGTTAGGTCATGACAGCCATTTTTCCCATCGTTTCAGCCGGTCACCGTTTTATACCGGCGATTCCCCGACCGCGTATCGGTGGTATCGCCAGCATCATCGCGTGTACCGGTTGGCGGATCTTCTTGCAGGGGTGCGTGCGATGACCGGTCAGGAGCAGTACAGCAAGCCTCGTCAGCAGTTTTCCAGTGGCCGTGAGCTGATCAACGCTGTGAAGGCCAGGCGTGAGGACGCAGAACGCTTCAAAGCTTTATCGAAGGATGTGGAAGCAGAACTCGCCGGCCAATTCGATCAGTATGACCCGGAGCTGATCCAGGGTGTGCGGGTGTTGTGGATCCGTGAAGGCCGAGCAGCGCGTGATGAAACCGCGTTTCGCCATGCCTTAAAGACTGGTCATCGGTTGCGTCAGGCTGGTCAGCGGATGACCGATGCGGCGATCATTGATGCCTACGAACATGCCTACACCGTGGCCCAGGAGGTCGGGGCTGATGGGCGCAAACGTGAGTTACCGCCGATGAAAGACCGCCAGACGATGGCCAGGCGAGTGCGTGGTTATGTCACGACGTCTAAAGGCGAGGTCTACGGCAGCTCAGCAGCCGCGGGGCGTGCGACCAGTGCGGAGCGTAAAGCATTAGCTACGATGGGGCGTAGAGGCGGGAAAAAGGCCGCAGAACGCTGGGAAACTGACCCAAATGGCGAATATGCACAAAGTCGCCGAGCCGTGATGAAGAAGACACATAAGCGGAAGAAAATTGAGGGTGTCGGCAATCGTCAAAAAGTAGGACAGTTTATTACGTCGTACTGGATGGAGACAGAACAGCTCCCAACCTGGCAGGAGATCCAACAAGAAACAGGATTATCCCGCGCGACTGTCGCCCGGCATATCTCAGCGTTGAAGGAACTTGGTGAGTATCCAGAAATTTAACTAAAGGGTCTCACACCATAAGCAATATACGGTTCCCCTGCCGGTAGGCAGTAGTAGTTATTTTCCTTAGTTGTTTTACTCTTGGTAGAGAACTAGCTAGATGATTAAGTCCTAATAGGTTCAGTGATCATAAGCAGTCAAGGAACGCTTATCAGATGCACCGATAAGCCAGTTATGCCAGATCACAGAGGCCAACGCCAACAACTTGCCCGCCACCTTGGCATAGACACCACCAGGACTTCTCGCCCGGTGGTACTTCAACCCCAACTGGTCTTTTAACGTGTCAAACACCGATTCTACCCACTGCCTAATCCCACCAAGATCCCCATACCTTGGGACCTCATTTTTACGATCAGGACGCACCAACCGCACACCTAACTCGTGGGAGATAAACCCCTCGAAATCTTTCCCGGCAAACCCCTTATCCGCCACGATCACCTGACCCGAATGAAGAAGATGCTGGTCATGGTCCAGTAACACCATAGCGACTTCTCGTTCCCCGATTTTAGGGTTCGCCAGTCCCCAGATCACCGGCATCCCATCCGGGGTGCACACCAGGTAGAGACGAAACCCCCAGAAATATCTCGAATGCGACGCACAATACCCATAGTTGGCATACCCGGCCAGGTCTGATCGTTTCACAGTTTCCTTCGACATCGCACACGGAACTGGGGTGGAATCTAACAATCGGCACAGGTCGTACCAGGAGTCAGTATCTCGTGCCAGAGCAGTGATCACCAGCGAAATCAGTGAGCTAGCCGCACGGACGCGTTTGTTGTACCCGGATTGTTGGGGGATATCGGGAAACATCTCGGCCAGGTGCTGGTGGGCGTAGCGCACCCAGCGTGTTTCCGACGAGGTGCCGTGCAGGAGGTGTTGGGCGATGACCAGGCAGAGTAGTTCGGCATCGTCCAGGGCGGGTTTTCTACCTGGGCGGTGAGTGCGATCGATGCCTATAGAAGGCAGGACATCGTCTACCAGGGTGACGTAGAGTGTGGTCAGGAGAGTGTTTAGGTTATTGTTCACACCTTCAACTTAAACACTCTCCCCTTATCTTTGTATAGACTTTTTCTGTCGAGGAGCCCTATTAGGACTTACTCATCTAGGGGCCTTATCTCCTAAGTACTATACGGTTTTGACGGGTGTGTAAATTGGCTATTCAGGGTGTTGTTGTGCGAGTGTGCGGTAGAGGGTGGCATGGCTGGTGCCGAGGTCTTGAGCGATAGCGGCCTTGGGTTCTCCTGCTTTTACCTGCTAGTGAGTTTGAGCGACTTGTGTGGGGCTGAGGGCTTTCTTTCTTCCCTTGTACTTGTCTGCTTTTTTCGCCAGGGTAATACCTTAAGCAGAATCTGGGGCATTCAGGGTCGTTTGGTTATGCCTTTCCAGAGTTTTAGACTGGGGTGAGCGGCAATCACATCAGCACCAACTGGCCCAATTCCCATCATTCCAAAATCTTTTTGCAGCTCAAGTTTACTTCTCCTGGTGGGATTTTCGACGGGCTTTGTGAACGCTAGGTTGCCTTTCACTATCAATTTTGTAACTAAAATTAATATTTGTTACATAATCTGATTTCATAATCGATACTTCTGAC
>NZ_CP047208.1 GCF_030408735.1 Corynebacterium faecale
TCAGTCAGACTTCCGGAGCTTGCTGGCTTCGTCCATCAGCTGCTGGGTGATCTCCTCGAACGCATCCTTGATCGCTAGCTCCTCGAAATCGGCGGCAGCTTGCTCCCAGTGGATCCGTTCCAGCTCCGGCAGCGCCGCCCACAGCGCCATGCGGAGATAGGTTCCACGTGATCGCTTGGTGCGCTCGGCGAGCGCGTCCAGGCGCTCGATCAGCTCCGGCTCTAGGCGCACGGAGACCACGGGGCCGCGTCCGGCGGGGTTCTTCTGGTTGGTGGCCATGAAAAGTTTCCTCTCGCTTCGGTAGGTGTAAACAATGTTTACACCGTGTCGGGGAGAGGGGTTTTTATTTTTCTCCCGGCGACTTTCGAGACGGGTCATGCCGTAAGCGAGGCGCGTGGCCACACCGCGCTCGGCGACGCAGGTGTCACTTGCTCCCCGCCCGTCAGTCGGGAAGGGGGCGCGCATAGCGCCCAGGAGCGCCGTAGGGCGCTTGAGACGGTTCGTGTGGGGACTTGGTCGCCTCCCGGGGCTTTAATCGCTTAAAAACGCGCACAGCGCATTTCTTGCCACGGGCTAGCGCGTGACCGCTGCGCGCTCACTTGCTCAGGAAGGAAAATCATCCATCGCCTAAAGCGCTTCGCGCGCTCGCCCTCTCCGAGGGGAAAACTAACCACACACCTCATGCACTAAAGTGCTGCTTCGCAGGTCAGCGCGTTTTAGCGTGCAAAAATAGTGCGGAAAACGGCGAAAACGGGGGCGCGACAATCCCCTCAGCGGCTCCCCAAAATTCACATATTCATATTTGCTACCGGCTGACTTCTTTCCCGACAGGTGGCCCCGCGAGGGCGCAGGTTGAGCCACTTTTGCGTCCCGGAGATCCTTCTAGGGCGCATTCGAGATGCGCTGCGTGACGCGCTTCGGCGGAGTGGAAGTGGTCGAAAGTCCGACATTTATAACGAACGTTCGTTATAATGGGGGCATGACTCACGGACCTTTGACCTCAGAAACCGGCGCAATCCTGAACGATCTTGGCGCAGCAGACCCTCTGGACGTGGCTATCCGGGCACGGGAGAGTGCGCATGTTCTCTCTCAAGTCGTGGAGTTTTTAGAGCAGATCGGCCGGTCTGGTGACAGCGATTTAGACGCGGTGCATGAGCGTGATTGGCAGCTCGATGCAGACACGTTGACCTTCATTGCCCAGACGTTGGAGGGGCTGGCAGACCAGGCCGAGGCGAAGGATGCCGTGAACGAATGACGGATACGTGTGCCCAATGCGGGGGGAAAATCCCGCCCCGGCCTGACCCGCGCGGACGCAGGGCGAAGTATTGCTCGGATGCTTGTCGGGCGGCAGCTAGCCGAGAACGTGCTCGCCAGCGCCACGCCCAGGAGGTCGAAGCCGCGCGTCTCCAGGCTGAGCTGGATCTGAAAACCCCGCAGGAGACCCTGGCAGAGGTAGTCCAGGAGCTTGAGGCCACCACCCGGATCATCCAGGAGCGAGGGGAAGTACCTGCCTCACTACGCCCGATTGTTGAGGCCGCATTTGATTTGATCCATGCGTCCCAGAACCCTGTAACCGTTTCGTCGACGCCACGACGTAAAACTCGGAGAGCAGTAAGACGTAGCTTTTTATAGTTATCTGATTTAGTCGTTGTGATTGGAGGGCTAATTGGTATAAAAAACTTCATTAAAAGTCAAATGAAGAAGGGTTTTTTATTTCCTCTTCTAGACCAATTAGCTCTATTCCAAGCAGATCTCCTGCTTCAGAAACATCTACCGCCCCCGCCAGTTCCCCGTTCGCCCAAGCTAGGGGGATTGAATGAGAGAATGAGGGTCTACCACTTGATTCATCGAATTCGATGTAAAGAGCCCCATCCCGGATGGTGATAGTCGCGGAATGCTTTTTCGAAGTCATGGACTTAATTCTATTGCGGAGTAGGTTTAAGTTCTGTTCACCAATAGCGTCACAACTCTGGCGTCGTCACTTATGGACACGAAAATACGGCCATTGCGATCAGACTTGAAAAAGCTTTGGGGCCTTTCTTCTCATGCGGATGATAAACGCGATAAGCTGCACCAATACCTGAAAAATGTTGAACGCCCCGTGAGCGGGAACTCACAGGGCGTCGGCTAACCCCCAGTCATCAGCTGGGAGAAAGCACTCAAAAATGACTCTAGCGGATTCGCCAGGAACATACACAGCAGATGCGTGGAATTACTCCACGGATCTGTTCGACACCCACCCTGAGCTGGCTTTACGCTCCCGGGGTTGGAACCACCAAGACGCCACCGAGTTCCTGGCCCACCTGGACCGCAGCATGTTTCACGGGTGCCCCACCCGGGACTTCTCCGCGGCCTGGGTCAAAGACCCCGAGACCGGAGAAACCCGCCCCAAGCTGCACCGAGTCGGCACCCGGTCGCTTTCCCGGTGCCAGTACGTCGCCCTGACCCACCCGCAGCGCTCCGCGGTGCTGGTCTTAGACATCGACATCCCCAGCCACCAGGCCGGCGGGAACATCGAGCACCTTCACCCGCAGGTCTACGCCACCTTGGAGCGCTGGGCACTGGTGGAGAAAGCGCCGGCCTGGATCGGGGTGAACCCGTTGTCGGGAAAGTGCCAGCTCATCTGGTGCATTGACCCGGTGTTCGCCGCCGAGGGCACCACCAGTCCGAACACCCGCCTGCTAGCGGCCACCACCGAGGAAATGACCCGTGTGTTCGGCGCTGACCAGGCATTTTCCCACCGGTTGAGCCGGTGGCCGCTGCATGTCTCTGATGATCCGACCGCGTACTCCTGGCACTGCCAGCACAATCGAGTCGATACGCTTGCTGAGCTGATGGAGGTAGCCCGCACGATGACCGGATCAAAAAAGCCAGATAGCACTGCTCACCAGGAGTTTTCCAGCGGTCGGGCACGGATCGAAGCCGCGAGGAAAGCCACCGCAGAGGCCAAAGCGCTTGCCGCCTTGGACGCCACGCTGCCTACGGCGCTGGAGGCAGCAGGTGATCTCATTGACGGGGTGCGGGTGTTGTGGGCCGCAGAGGGGCGTGCAGCGCGTGATGAGACGGCGTTTCGCCATGCGTTGACCGTGGGGTATCAGCTTAAAGCCGCAGGTGAACGCCTGAAAGACACCAAGATCATCGATGCGTATGAGCGTGCCTACAACGTCGCCCAGGCGGTGGGGGCTGATGGGCGTGAGCCGGATCTGCCTGCCATGCGTGATCGTCAGACGATGGCCCGTCGTGTGCGCGCCTACGTCGCTAAAGGCCAGCCCACGGTGAGCGCCAGGAGCACACAGACCCAGAGCAGCCGGGGCAGGAAAGCCCTGGCCACCATGGGACGCAGAGGCGCAGCCACCTCGAATGCACGCAGATGGGCGGACCCAGAAAGCGACTACGCTCGCCAGACTCGGGAGCGTTTAGCCCGAGCAAACGAGCTACGTACATTCAGCACAGACGAGAACAAAGGCCGGGTCCTGGCTTACGTTTCCGAGTGCAAGCGCCACGGTTATGACCCCACAAGCAAAGAAGTCGCAACGGAGCTAGGCCTGTCAGTAAGGCGCGTCAATGAGCTGAGAAAAGCTCTAGGAATCTCCCGGAAACGTGGCCGACCAAGTGCCTGAAAATTAATTGGCGGAGCCGTCAGCAGATAACGGTTCCCACCCCGTAGGGGTAGCGGTCGGTCCCTGAAGCTTCCCCTCTGGACTCTCTTCCTGGTCCTCTCTGAGTGCCTGAAAATTAATTGGCGGAGCCGTCAGCAGATAACGGTTCCCACCCCGTAGGGGTAGCGGTCGGTCCCTGAAGCTCTACTCATCTTCTTCCTTGCGTATGAACTTTCTCCATGAACTCACCGTTCGCTCTGGGTCTGCAACGAACGCTCCCAGGAACCCACTCAGGGTTGCAACTGCTACTCCAGCTACTGCCTCAAATAAATAACTCATAGCGGGAGTCTGACTTAAAGTGCCTGGCGGTCAGGGCGGACAGCTGCAACTGTGGAACTCTCCGCCACTGACGGCTGGCTACTCGTCCTCGTCCCTGCGGAGGAACGCTCGCCACGATTCAATCGTTCGCTCTGGGTCAGCCCAGAGGCTACCCAAGAATCCGCCCGCGCCAGCCAGTAAAAGATCACTTACTGCTTCTAAAAACATCATGGCTGGAGCGTCTAACAAACAGACCGTTGTTTAACTTTTCCC